>NZ_JABUYX010000049.1:0-4256 GCF_014898005.1 Halomonas citrativorans | reverse complement strand
TCTCAGCATGGCGTCTCCGAAGCCAAAACCAGCCGCCTGTCGGCGGCAAAAATTCTGCGAATTTTGGGCGGCCTGGCAAGGCCGCATAGCGCGCAGCGCTAGGAATCTCTTTGTGCCTAAATCTACAATTGTGCAAGATTCTTATATAGCACAATCTACATTGGCAGGTATATTACTCACATACTCTCAGTAGGATATAGCGATAAAGGTGTTCGTGCAAAACAGAAAATCGGGGGGAATCATCCAGTGATTTTTCGGTACAAAACAGACGCGATGCGTCTTTTGCTTCGGCACCTGTCGAGGGGATATATCTACTGGACAGCCGGCAGCATCGAGGCCAAAAAATGGCCTGCACTTGAGGCTAAATTTTTAGACCGTTATCTAATTCACGCAACAGCTCAACAACGGTGGCGACGCAAAGCCAAAGGCCAGTGCAATAGCTATTTGGTTGGCTTGGTGGACAAAACCAACCCCGGCAAAATCTGGTGGTGGCTGCTAGTTACAGAGGGCGAGGGCATGGCCCACGACCTCGAAGACCTAAAGCAAAGCAGCAGCAAACGCGGGCGCTTGACCATGCCGGATGCTGATTATGAGGCCCTAAAAGCCCCGCGCCCAGGCAATAGCCCTGCGTGGACCTGGCGAATCACTGCGGATTCCTATGCAGGCTGGGAGGCCCGTTTAGCCAGCGCAGTACAAAACGCGCCTAGTGACGGCGGCGATGCCCTCCGGCAGGCCCTACACAGCCTGCAGCGCGTGCCAGGATTTGCTCAGTCCAGGAAACAGGCATACGCCCTGGAGAACAGCGCGGTAAAGCGATGGAAGCGCCTGAACCGAGGCGAGTGGCCACATAAACGGCTCCACATCGGCTGGCTAGGTCGCTACACCCAAGGCGAGACCGTCAAAGCTGAGAGCATCGCCGCCAGAACCAAAACAACAAAAACATCGGTTTAGCACGACTGGGGGTGCCTTTAGTCCCAGCGGCGCCTAAGCCCACGTGCAGGCCCTCAGTGCAGTGCCCAGCGGGTTCCCGCTCCTTCGTCGCTGCATCCGCTATCGCGGATACCCCTCCTTTCCTTGCTAAACGGGGTTGCAGTTGATGGGTTAAAAAATTGGAACAATTCCCCTCCCTGGCATCCGTCGTGAAACGAATCTCCGATTCGTGAACGGCGGTGCCCAACAACCGAGGAACGAGGGCGTTAGTGCCCGCCCCAGGGCCACCCCTAGTCAGAACATAGAGAGGCGTTTTACGAAACCATCTAAAAACATGCACTTAGTAGGGGGGGGGTGCACTCCCTAGAGTGTGCAGGGGTGCACTCCCTAGAGTGTGCAGGTTGAGTGCAATATGCATTCCTTAGAGTGCGATATGCACACTAGAAAATAGCGTGGAAAGTGTTATATGCTGCCTACAGAGTGCATATCGCACTTCCAGTGCTACAGGGGTGCACACTATGGCAAAGCAACTTGGCAAAATGCCTGAATCACAGAATCGCTACAGGACATGGGTGCAAACCGAGCGAGCATCCCATGAAGCCTGGGGACAGTTGATAGCTAAAGCCCCAATGGCGGCTAGGTTAGCCCATGTTCTAGTGGCCCATATGAGTGATGGGAACGCAGTTGTTGCTAGTCAAACTACTCTCGGTGAGTTGATGGCCCTTCCTGGCCAACAGCCAGTACACCGCAACACAGTGCGCAAGGCCATCCAGAGGCTGGAAGCAGATCGCTGGATAGAGGTTATTCAAATTGGCGGAAAAGGCGGCGCTTTGGCATATCTGGTTAACGACCGTGTTGCCTGGGGGCAGCCTCGTGAAAAGCTGCGCTACAGCCGGTTTTCTGCCCAAGTGCTGGCGTCTGAGAGTGAACAGCAACAACCTCTAAATGGCCGACCACAGCTCCGCCAGATCCCCACTCTGATGCGTGGAGAGACCCAGGTTCCACATGGTGAATCTGCCGAACCTCCTAGCCAGGGGCTACTCGATGGCACTGAACCAGACCTGCCTTACCGCGACCCAGATACTGCGGATATGTTCGGAGAGAACACCAATGATTGAGCAATGGCACCATGACCACGCTGACAAGCTGCTGACAGCTGTAGGCTGGGGTAGCGACAAGTCGCCAGAGTGGCACGCGGGGCTGCATAACGCCGTTGCCTGGCACTTAGCAGAGCAACCGCTAGGCCATGGCCGATCAACGTGCCCACATGCGCTCAAAACGGCTCAGCGAGACGCCTGGATGGCCGGTTGGTCGTTTGGCCAAGCCAGATGCTTGGAGGAAGGCAGAGACGCCCTTCTGCGGGCTTAGAGGCCTGATGGGAAGGGATAGGCTTTCTCAAGCACCCGAAGCCAGGCGCTTGAGAAAGCCCCCGCACCCCGAAGGGTGCAGGAGCTTCACAGGGTCATGTGCCCTTAAAACCGTGTTTGCCAAGTGCTCCGCCGCGATACCATCGCAACGGGGAGCACTATGCGTGGGGTGCCACCCCCAGAGAACGCCACCACCGCCGTCTTTCAGCTCATAGCGGGGCCAGGTGCCAACCTGACCTTATTCCGCCTCACCACTGGGCTTCGACCATATCGCCCAGCAGCTTTCGCGCCTACTCAACAGCTCTCCCACACCTGGCTTGGACAGTGCCAACCGTCCATCCGCCCAGGTGCTTCCCACGTTAGTCTGTTACGTCAAAACACACCGCCACTCACTCCAGATCGACGCCCTGGTCTACACCTCACACCTGCCGTAGCAGGGTTTTCAGCGGCCCGAGATTCCAAAGCAGCTCGCTTACTAGCGCCGTCCTTCAACATGATGGCCAGACCCGCAAGGTCATGGCTGTGTGCCTCTTACCCCGATGCGACCTCAACGGCCGCAATTACTGGCTTGAGCTATACAGCGATCTCAAAAGGTTGCCCCATCGAGTACCAACGCTTCCAGGTTTCCCCTCCGCGCCCTGACGCCTTACGAACGCCCTCAGCAGCCCACCAGCAGGGTCTCCGTTCTACCGTTTCCAGCAGCCCGCAGCCAGGATTTTCACCTGTTCGGAACAAACAGGGCTGGTCGTGTCACCACGAGGCCCGTTTCCGTGTCGCCCAACCCCGCCCGTTCGGGCGTCCAGTGGATTGGGTCGAACCGGGGGATTTCACCCCGGAGCGCCCTACGTTTGCCGTGCCAGCTCGATTAGGAGCACACGGCTTCGGCAGTGGCAGCCCGACAGTTGGCGACTGTCGGGCCTCCCCAGTGTTGGCAGCACTAGGTTTCTCTTCTCGCATCCGATCCCAGTGGAATCGGAACACTTGGCAAATCAACGGTTTAAAGAGCGTCTATCGACTTTACTTAACCCTGCGGCGCTTCATGCGCGGTAGCGCTTTCGCGAGGTACTACAGTCACCCCCCTATTTCTGCGGGGTCTCAGGTACTGCGTAACCTGGATCGAGGCCGATAGGGACGGCGGCTCCAGTGGGCATCTGGCCCTGGTGACACACTATGGATCCCGTGTGTCAGGGGACTTGCTCAGCTAAGACGCTGCATGCCGCCGTACGCGCACGGGGCGCGGAGGGCTGATCATCTTCAACGTCTCAAAATCCATGTGCTCGTGGCCTGTCGCCTGCCGCAAGCGTCGCTCATGGCCACACAGGCGGTTCCGCATCATCTCACGGGCCTGATCGCGCTCATGCTCAGCTTGAGCCACAGCGGCTTGCTGCTGCTTAACCCATACTCGATATTGAGCCTCAACCGCATCGAGCTGGGCCTGCTGCTGCTCAATCTGGGCGGTCTGCTGGTCGAGCGCCTCCTGCCGTTCTTGCATGGCCCTGCGGCTATGCTCCAGCTCGGCCAGCGCCCTCTCTGTCGCTCGTTGCTCCGCCTCCTGCGCATGTCGTTCAGCCAAACCACGCAAACGCTCAGCCTCAGCCACGGCAAACGACGCTGTTTCAGCGTCTACCAGGGCCCGCTCCCGCTGTTCAGCCATATCACGTTGCGCATTGTGCTGAATGCGCTCCCGCTCGGCGTCCTCAATCCAGCGCAGTAGCGGCAGCATGCTGCCCAGCACGACAACCAACAACCAGCTCAGGCCCGCACCTACCAACAGTAACCGCTCCAGCGGATAGCCGATGCTGTGCAACTCAACGAGCTGCGGCCAGCTGTACCAGGTCGCTACCGCGACTGGTACAGCGCCTAGCAGCGCGATGAACAACAATCTCAGCATGGCGTCTCCGAAGCCAAAACCAGCCGCCTGTCGGCGGCAAAAATTCTGCGAATTTTGGGCGGCCTGGC
>NZ_JABUYX010000048.1:0-4308 GCF_014898005.1 Halomonas citrativorans | reverse complement strand
CGATCGCCCACATTGGTGGACTGCGACCCCGTTTATCAATCGAAGCGACGGGCCTGTTCTCTCGCTGTTATAGCCGGTTTTATTTGGGAAGCGCGGGCTGGGCGCTTGGTGCTAACGATGCTGTTAGCCAGTGCCGGACTGGGTCCGGGGAACCGATTTTTTTGCTCGCATTCGGCAATGCTTCGCGATCTTTTGTCACGCCACTTTTGTGGCCCAGGTGTGGGCAAAACCTGCTGTGCCATAGGCACACGTCAACGACGGCTAACCCGCTAAATCTAGCACAAGTTTTTGTGCGTGTGAAATTGTGCGCTGAGCGTGCGCTAAAGCCGTAAATAAGCCACAAAGCCTGCCCGCTGGGTACTACGCGGAGCGATGTACCCAGCGGTCAGGCGCGTATGCGTCTGACCGGTCGCCGGTAGGCGACTCCGACGCCATTGGCGGCGCGTCGCTCGCAGAGAGCGACAATGCACCGTCAGGTGCATGGCTGGCCGTAGAGGCCAGCGGGTCGGCATTAGCCGACAGTGACGCGCAGAGCGTCACTGTGTGCGGAAAGCACACCGCGTTTCGTTTAGAAATGCAGAGGTTAAGAGCTTTTGGGTCAATGATTTGCAGGCAGACGAAGATTGACGCACAGCTTTTGAAAGGCTATAAACGACGAAACCCCGCCGAGGCGGGGTGTCGGACTAAGAAGTGCTACCAACACTTTTTAGTCGGCGGTTAGAGAGAAACAAGCTCGCCTAACCAAAACTGTTCCCAGATTATCGCCCCGTAGCGGGCTGCTTGCAACCTCGTAAGCCATCTGAGCACGATTTTTCAGGCCTTTCTCTCTCACCGCCATAGCTACTGCTATAGCGCGTTTTCGCGTGTCCGCTGGTCTGGATTCGAGTTGTTGTCGGCCAGCCGGGCGCAGTAGTTGAGCCGAGACGGGGAATCTCACATACGGTTCAGCGTGCATCGCGCATCAAACGCCCTGGAGTCGCGTTCCAGGGGCACTGGCAGCGGGTAAGGGGATTAGACCGGCACCGCAATAAAAACGCCGAGGCGACGGCTCCTAGCGGAGTAACAGTCAGTCAGTGCAGCAGTTCATGATGTGTCTAGCCAGCGCGTGAGAGGGGTCAGCGCCCAGCGGGGCGTGCCGATAGTGGCTAGCAAGGCGAACGTATCTCGACTTTTCGCACGTGCGAAAAGTTGGGAGGCGCAAGCCTGCCTTGGAGCGCAGCGGAAAGGCAGGCTTGCGCCTCCCGTTGGCTTCAATATATACCGATGTTTTCACACTTACCCTGCCGTCCCAGTGGCGCCGAATCTCTGATTCGGTGGCGGCTGGGCGGCTAACAAGCGCAGCGCGTTAGTGCCAGTGCATGCAAAGTGTTGATGGTCTCTTCTAACGCGAAAAGTGACTCGCATTAGAAAAGACCATCGTTACAATTAAATGTGCAGGCTGTTCACTATCCGCAGCCCTGAGAGAGGTGAACGTATGAACTCTATTTCCGTATTTCTGAGCGATAGCCCTGCCATTCTCCCCATCGTTTTTGCCGTGCTGTTAACCGCTGTATCTGTTGCCGGTGCCTACGCATACCGGGTCAATAAGCAGATCAATAAAGAGCGCCAAAGCCACGACTGAAAAATTCAAGATAATGCCGGTAATCTTGAGTTTCCTGCCTTTTGGCCCTGGTTAGAGCGCTGATAGCGGTGTATGCTATACGTGTATAGCGTATCTCCGGGAGAGATCATCATGTTGGCAATACGACTGCCCAGTGACATCGAAGCGCGCCTGGAGGCCTTAGCCAAGGCCACCGGCCGCACCAAGACCTATTACGCCCGTGAGGCTATTCTTGAGCACCTTGAGGACTTGGAGGACGTCTACCTGGCTGAGCAGACACTAGAGCGTCTGCGCTGTGGCGAGGAAACCACGCACTCCCTGGATGACGTGGAGCGTGAGCTTGGGCTGGCAAATTGAGCTGACGGGCGCCGCCCAAAAGCAGCTGAAGAAGTTGGGCCATGCTGAGGCCAAGCGCATCCGTGACTATCTGCGCGAGCGAGTTCAGCCGCTCGAGGACCCGCGACAGCTGGGTAAACCGCTCCAGGGGCAACTGGGCGAGCTATGGCGGTACCGCGTCGGTGACTATCGGCTGATTGCGCAGATTGAGGATCAGCGGGTCTGTGTTCTCGTCGTGCGGATTGGGCACCGGAAAGACGTTTATCACTGAAAGGCGATTATGCGTAAGCTCAGCGATTTAAAACCCGTGTTTAGCAGTGAAAGGGTGACTGAGTGGCAGCCCGCGTCTCAAGGGCCGCGCTACCGCTATGAGCGTGATCGGGCCGCAGTCGGGCAGGAAATGACGCCAGGCAGTGAGCAATACGAGTGGTATGTTCTAGCGAAAAATGATCTGACCAGCGCCAAGCGTAAGGTCTTTGAATTGATTAACCAGGATTACTTGTAGCGTTGCTGTTGCTGCTCAAGCTTAAAAATCTGCTGTCGATCCTGCCTGATCATGCTGCGTAGCTGCTCGATCTCCGTTACCAGCGCTTCATTGTCTAGTTGTCGAAGTTCACGCACCTGGCGTTTTTTACGTTCCAACGCTTCCACCGAGCCACTTAAACGCCGTTTCAATAGCGCATTCTGCTCGCTCAGCTCGTTTATACGCATTTGTGAAGGGGCAAGCAGGGCCTCAGCGTCGCGCTGTGCCTGAGCCGCCTCTGCGGCCTTTATGCGCGCGCCTTGTTCGAGTTGTTGAGCTTTCGATTGCTGTGCCTTCAGATTTTCTTGCTGGGTGGCCAGCGTCTCGGCGGCATCACGCTCGCGGCTGCTTTCACCCACCCAGCCGCCGACTAGCAGTCCCACTAGGGCGGCTAGTGACAGAATTAACGTATAAACGGGCCAGCCCTTGAGCACCGCTGCCCAGCCCACGCTGGCTTCGTAAGGGCCGGTGAGATAAGCGATATTTGGGAAGCGTTCATACGCGAGCCACATCAGGGCAGCAAAAATCGCCAGGGCGACGAAAAGCGCAGTGTTACGTCGATTCATCGCAGATAAACCTCAGTGATTGAGTCCCGAAAGTGCCCCATCTCCTGCGAAACCGTCTCCAGAGCATCACGATAGCTGAGCCCGTCTCGCTGTAATTCCCCCATCCGTTCTTGAGCATAGCTGTGCCGGAGTCCATGCGCGCCAGTTGAGCGTCCCAGCGCGGCATCAGAGGCCTGGGAAAAGCTGTTTGACCAGCGCTGGCCACCGCTGATTGCATAGTGGGACTGGTAGTAAACGCCACGGTCTGTCACCCGCTGAGGCTGCTCCAGCCGGGTTGCTTCAAGCCGATTGGCTAACTCGTGAGGAATCAGAACCTCTCTGCAAAGCCCGCCTTTACCCACGACGGTGTAGCGTTCGCCCTGGCGAACCGCGAATTTCTCATCACGCGCAGGCCTTGTGTCAGCGGGGCGTTCATCAGCGCGACGTAGCGTTAAAATTTCGTGCGCACGAAGTCCTGCAGCATGGGCGATTTGGGTGGCAAGGGCATTTTTATCAGCCTGCCGCTCGGTAATAGCGGAGATCTGCGCCGGCGTATAAGCGCGGCTTTCGAGTACCTGTTGTTGTTCGCTCTTGATAGCCGGCAGGCGTTCGCCCTGGGCGAGATGCCCAGTGACATGCTGCTGCATCAGCTGAATAGCCTGGCGTTCTTGATCGAGCGTCTTTTGGCCAACCGCTTCGCCGCGCTGTTCGAGGTAGGCAACTGCTTGAGCAGGCGTAAGGCTGCGCAAATCGCCACCTTCCCGCCCTGCGGCATGCTCAGCTTTCTGCCAGGTGGCCACGTTGGCCAGGGCGGCTTCGTAATTACTGACGCTGCGCACACTTTCAACCACCGATCCTTGCAGCTGCTGCATGATACGGCCAGCCTGCCGTTCACCACTCGCGAACCACATCCCCATTAGTGGCCACCCCGGTCGGCAGTACGTTTATCGAGCGTACGCTGAAGCCAGCGCGCAACAGTTGAGTGAGCGACTTTGAGGCGGCGCGGGGGCATCTTTAACCAGGCTTGAAGATCGGCAGGACGGGCGCCGCTGTCGTGAAGAGCGAGTAATTCAGCAGTGTAAGGGTCAAGCTGGCTGCGGCCCTGCGAATAGGGGCGGATGCGGCCTAGCTTCTTGAATACTTGAACCTGCTTTAGCTCGGCGGTTGGATCAAAATCAGGCAAGGGATCATCGCTTTGTAAGAACCTTCGCAGTGTTAAAAACACTGCGATCGCCCACATTGGTGGACTGCGACCCCGTTTATCAATCGAAGCGACGGGCCTGTTCTCTCGCTGTTATAGCCGG
>NZ_JABUYX010000047.1:0-5075 GCF_014898005.1 Halomonas citrativorans | reverse complement strand
GAATATACGCTCGCAGTCGACATAGCCGCCATGACCTTTTGTGCTTGCAAGCGAGGAGGAGTCCATATACGCGCTACGAATTTGCGCTATTTTCGGATCCAGCAAGAATCGTAGCGCGTGGTAACGTTTTGCGAGGAACGAGTAAATAAGGCACCCGCGGGTGGCGGCGCAAGCCGCCTTGGCTTGTGCCTCCGTGCTATTGCACCCCGCCACCCAACCCCGGCAACGCTTCGCGTTGCTCCCGCGGGTGCGCTGGCGCTTACCACGCGCTACGAATTTGCGCTATTTTCGAATCCAGCGAGAATCGTAGCGCGTGGTAACGTTTTGCGAGGAACGAGTAAATAAGGCACCCGCGAGTGGCGGCGTAAACCGCCTTGGCTTGTGCCTCCGTGTTTATGCTTTGCACTTCATCACCCGGCAACGCTTCGCGTTGCTCTCGCGGGTGCGCTGGCGCTTACCACGCGCTACGAATTTGCGCTATTTTCGGATCCAGCGAGAATCGTAGCGCGTGGTAACGTTTTGCGAGGAACGAGTAAATAAGACACCCGCGAGTGGCGGCGCCAAGCCACCTTGGCGTTGTCGCCGTGCCTGTATCCATGCCTTGTAACACACCACCTGGCAGCGCTGCGCGCTGCTCCCGCGGGTGCGCTGCGCTTACCACGCGCTACAAATTTGCGTTATTTTCGGATCTAGCGAGAACCGTGCCGCGTGGTAACGTTTTGCGAGGAACGAGCAAATAAGGCACCCGCGTGAAGCGGGTGCCGACTTTCGTGTTGGGTTAAAAGTGGGGTTTAAGCGCTATCCAGCGGCGTTGGCGGTAGCTATCCTGCCCCGCTTCCAAAAGCGTCATCGAGCGTAACGCGGCTTCGATATCTACCGGTAGCGCAGCACGGCCTTGGAGAGCCTCGACGATTCCCTGGTAATAGGCCAGGTAGTTACCCGGCTGAGTAGGATGCTCATGGCTTGTCAGTGATGCCTTTTCACCCTGCCCTTCGCGCAGCGTCAACGTGCCTGGGGTATCTTCTCCCCAATTAACGGCAGGCACTTCCCCTGCCTTCAGGCGATCTTCTTGAGGGTCCAGACCGTATTTTATATAGCTGCCTTGCGTGCCATGTATCCGAAAACGCGGTGTCGCTTCGGCCACTAGCGCACTGGCGCTTAACTGAACACGCCGGTCATCGTAGGCCAGCAGCGCGAGAAAATCGTCATCGGCTTGCGCGCCATCGCGGCGTGTGCCCAGCTCCAGCAAAATGGCGTTGGGCATCCCAAACAACTCACATGCCTGATCCAGCAGATGTGGCCCCAGGTCAAACCAGAGACCGCCACCCGCCGTGGCTTTCTCGCGCCAGCGGTCGCGTACTTCTGGTTTGAACCTATCAAAGCGCGATTCGAAACCGGTCACACGTCCTAGCGTGCCTGTCTCAAGCAAAGCCTTAACCGTTAAAAAATCGCTATCCCAACGGCGATTATGAAACACCGAGATCAAACGCTCTTTCACCACGGCCAGCGATTTTAACTGCTTGGCTTCTGACAGCGTCACGGTAAACGGTTTATCCACCACCACGTGCTTGCCCGCAGAAAGTGCCATTTTGGCAAGCTGAAAGTGGGTATCGTTGGGGGTAGGAATCACAATAAGGTCAATATCGTAACGCTGGCATAATGCCCGTGCCTCGTTCTCGACCTCTACATCAGGCAAATCCGCCTGCACCTTAGCGGCGTCGCTTGAGGACACCGCGACCAAATCCAGGCCTTCCGTGGCCTGAATGAGCGGTACATGAAACGTTTTACTCGCGAACCCATAACCTACCAGGCCCACATTGATCGTTGCTTTCATAATGCTCCTTGCGAACGTTTAATCGAGCTTGGAAAGATCGCGCACCGCTCCTTTGTCAGCGGACGTCGCTAACAGTGCATAGGCCTTTAGCGCAGGCGTCACTTTGCGGGGGCGCTGCTCGACCGGTTTCCAGGCCTCTTTTCCTTTGGCATCCATCGCTTCGCGACGAGCGGTAAGCTCAGCATCGGAAAGCTTGACGTTAATCGTGCGGTTGGGGATATCAATGATGATGGTATCGCCCTGCTCCACCAGGCCGATTGCGCCCCCCGCTGCCGCTTCCGGCGATACGTGGCCAATGGACAAACCCGAGGTCCCCCCCGAGAAGCGACCATCGGTCAGTAGCGCGCAGGCTTTGCCCAGCCCTTTGGATTTAAGGTATGAGGTTGGATACAGCATTTCCTGCATGCCGGGACCGCCTTTAGGGCCTTCGTAGCGAATCACCACGACATCACCCTCTTTTACCTTGCCATCCAGTACGTTGGCGACCGCCTGGTCTTGGGACTCCACGACGTGAGCCGTGCCTTCAAACAGTAGAATCGAATCATCAACACCGGCAGTTTTAACCACACAGCCGTCCAGCGCGATGTTGCCGTAAAGCACGGCCAGGCCGCCCTGGGTTGAGAACGCGTGCTCCAGGTTACGAATACAGCCAGTCGCTCGGTCACCGTCCAGGCTTGGCCAGCGCGTGCTTTGCGAGAAGGCCGTCTGGGTGGGCACGCCACCAGGACCTGCTTTAAAGAACTCAACCACTTCCGGGCTGGGTGAGCGCATGATGTCCCATTCGTCCAGCGCGATCTTGAGACTATCACCGTAAACCGTGGGCACCGAGGTATCCAGCACGCCCGCGCGATCAAGCTCACCCAGGATCGCCATGATGCCACCCGCCCGGTGCACATCTTCAATGTGGTACTTTTGGGTGTTGGGCGCCACTTTACACAATTGAGGCACTTCACGGGAAAGCTGATCGATATCCGACATGGTGAAGTCGACTTCCGCTTCTTGTGCGGCCGCCAGCAGGTGCAAAATGGTATTGGTGGAACCGCCCATGGCGATATCCAGGGTCATCGCGTTACGAAAAGCGGCTTTCGAGCCAATCGCGCGAGGCAGCAGGTGCGCCTCATCACCTTCGTAGTAACGCTTGGCCAACTCAACAATCTTGTGGCCGGCGTTTTCAAACAGACGACGACGGTCCGAGTGCGTTGCTAGCACAGTACCGTTACCCGGCAGCGCCAGGCCAAGCGCTTCGGTCAGGCAGTTCATTGAGTTGGCGGTAAACATGCCTGAGCAGCTGCCGCAAGTGGGGCAAGCGCTACGCTCAACTTCGGCCAGCGTTTCATCATCCACGCTGTCGTCAGCCGCCATTACCATGGCGTCTACCAAATCCAGGCCATGATTTAACAGCTTGGTTTTGCCGGCTTCCATCGGCCCGCCTGAGACAAAGACGACCGGAATATTCAGGCGCATGGCAGCCATCAACATGCCAGGGGTGATCTTGTCGCAGTTGGAGATACAGACCAACGCATCGGCACAGTGCGCGTTACACATGTACTCAACACTGTCGGCGATAATGTCGCGGCTGGGCAGCGAGTACAGCATGCCGTCGTGGCCCATCGCAATGCCGTCATCGACGGCAATAGTGTTGAATTCCTTGGCTACGCCACCGGCTTTCTCAATTTCACGCGCAACCAGTTGGCCCATATCTTTCAGGTGGACGTGACCGGGGACAAATTGGGTAAACGAGTTGGCGACCGCGATAATAGGTTTGTGAAAATCGTCATCTTTCATACCCGTGGCGCGCCATAAAGCGCGGGCGCCAGCCATATTACGGCCAGCGGTGGTCGTACGGGAGCGATACTCAGGCATAGTGTCCTCTACATCTTTTTTTTGGCCCGCTGCCAACTCGGCGGTGGGCAGGTGAATCCAGCGCCCATGATTGTGGCATGAGCGCTGCCCACAGCGCCAGATGTAGTGTCCGACGAGATTAATCCGCTGACGCGTTTCTAAGATGCCACCCTGGAGGGTGGCATCTATCACGTATGGGAGTCTTGAGGCGTTAGACGCTTAAAACTCTTCCCACTGCTCGTGCTGAGGCTGGGCGGCGAGTTTACCAAGTGCGGCATTACTGGCGGCAGGCAGTTGCCTGGTTGTTTTCTGCTGAGCCTTATGCGTAAACGAAAGCTTATCGCGGGCGGCCTTGGCACTCTCTTCTTGAAAGCCTTTTAAGCGGAACGCATCGACCACGTTGGCCAGCTCAAAGGCTTCTAGCGCCAGGTTGTCAGCTGACGCCGCGATGGACTGCACTTTTGATGCATTTTGCTGTGTCACATGGTCCATTTCAGCGACGGCTGAATTAATTTGTCCGATACCGCTGCTCTGCTCATTAGAGGCTGCACTAATGGATTCCATTAACACGCTGACACGGTTTACCTGCTGCATCACATTTTCAATGGCGCGCTCTGCCTGCTCTACAGCACTCCGCCCGCCGCTGACCTCTTGAGTAGTACTGTCGATCATTTTGCGAATTTCCTGGGAAGCCGTCGCGCTCCGCCCCGCTAGATTACGCACTTCGCTGGCGACAACGGCAAAGCCACGGCCATGATCGCCCGCGCGGGCAGCCTCGACGGAGGCATTGAGCGCCAGTATGTTGGTCTGAAACGCAATGCCATCAATCACGCTGATCATTTCGGTCATTTTTTCTGCGCTTTGAGCAATGCGCTGCATACGCTCAACCAGGGCTTCCATCTGTTTGCCGGTATCGCGTGTGCTGTCGGCATTTTGCATGGCAAGCTCGGTTGCCTGGCGCGCATTTTCAGTATTCTGCTGCACGGTGGAGGTCATCTCTTCCATGCTGGCAGCGGTTTGCTGAAGCGATGATGCTTGCTGCTCGGTCCGCGATGAAAGCTCTTCGTTTTCAGCAGCAATCTGCCTAACGGCCGGGGTCACGATCGACACTCGACTATCCAGATCAGTGACGATACTGGCCAAACTAAAGCGCATGGTATCCAGTGAGTAGAGCAGCTCTCCGAGCTCGTCGTGGCTGGTTTGCTTGTTGCTGGCCGCCAGGTTCCCTGCCGCAATCTGAAAGGTCAAGTGGCGCGCACCCGCTAAGCCGTTGAGTACATTGCGTAGATTGACGTCCTCCCCGCCCTAAAGGACGGGGATTCCAACTTCTTGAGGGCAACGTCCTGCCCCGAGGCTGAGGATATTCCGGGCCGCATTCACGTCCCGGTCGTGGAGTACA
>NZ_JABUYX010000046.1:0-5453 GCF_014898005.1 Halomonas citrativorans | reverse complement strand
CTCCCTGTTCCTGCTGTCGCGACCACAATACATAATCGCGAAACGTCAGCTCCAGCGGCGCCAGTTCAGTCTCAGGATGAAGATAGAGGCAATTAAGCTCTGCAAACAGAACCTGGATACTGCGGCCATCGATGCACCAAGTATCAATACTGAATGCGATCCTGCTTTTATTTTCTTCATCCAGTACACGGATCTCAAATTGAGGCCACACAGCCAGATCAAAATGCTTGTGCGCCAGATCACGCCGTGTAGCTTCGATCATGCGATCCCGCGACGATATATCCAGCTTAAGCAGAGAATGGCGATCTATCGTATACTCAGGCACTACCTCCAACACTTGCTGATAGCCATCAGGCCTTGCAATCACGCGCAGCATATCGTGTCTGTGCAACAACATATCCCAGGCACGATGAAAACGTGCGAAATCAAGATTGTCGACTTCGTATTCCAGATAGATATGCATGGCCGCCGCATCCTCGCGGCCGATCCAGTATGCCTGTTGCATATCCGTCATCGGGAAGGATTCAAACCGCCCAGTCGGATTGATATCAATGCTTTTCGCTGCGGAATTCGCCACTTTCCGGGAACAGGCAATTCGATCCAGCAGATCCCGTTTCATTCCATGCCCTCCTGTGACGAATGCCGTGACTTGAGGCGCTTCAAACGCACCTTTCTTTTAGCCGATGCATCTGCGGTCTGCGACTGACCATCCCGGGAAACCACCTTTGGTTCTGATATGTTGACCGAGGTGCCATAACGTTGAAACAAATAATCGGCCAGCGACAGGACAGTGGGTCTGCCGATCAGCGTTCCCACATCTACTTCCATGTCAAGAGACTTCTGAATCCGCCGGCGATAGCGCACGATTTCGATCGACCCTCCCCCCTGCTCGAACAAGCTGATCTCCGGCTGCACCTGCCGGTCCAGGATATCTTCAAGAAGCGAGGTCAATTTGTCGACAATGTCATGTCGGCCCAGTCCGCTGCCGTTTGCGTTAACCGTCTCGTTCGCTCCGGACCGAGAGGAATTCAAGTCCTGCTCTTTTGCGATGCCGATCAGATAATCTCCCGGTGCAGCGTATAACCGATTGAGTTGGGCCATGCCCTGTTCCAACTCAATCACCTGAAACCCTCTGGCAAATACCTCTGCGCTATCAACCTGACTGCCCATGCCTACGTTGGACCAATTGCTCCAACCCAACCAGCTCGCCACCCAGCCTTCGCTACGCAACTTATCGGCCATACCCAATAGTGCGCCATTGGCGCCCGCATATGACACAGAGAACGGATCACCATACATACCTGCCACCGATCCAAATAAGATCCACCGGGTACATTGCCGAATATCAGGCCAGTTTTTTTCTAGGGCCGCCTTCAGTATCTGTACCGCCACAGACTTGGGGCGGTCTGCGCGAATCAGTTGTTGAGCCTCCAGACGCGGCGGTAATGCGGTTTCGTAAACGCCTGCCAAGTGCAATATAATATCCGGACACGTATTACCCAAAACTGCCGCCAGCCTCTTAGCAGTGCGGTCTGAGTCACACATATCATCCTGAATCCACACCTGCCGGTCTGCGTCGTCGGGGTCGCACCAATCGGGGCACTGCCCACGGCCAAGCAGAATCACACGATGACCGCAAGACAATTCACTTGCGGCAAGTTGACGCGCCAGTGCTCCTGCACCGCCGGTAATCAACGTCACTTTGGCACTTGTTGCTGGTTGCCTGCTTGGCGTCGACAGGTCGGCATCGGTTTGCTCCAGTCTGGTCAGGCCGCTAGCGGTAACCCGATATCTTCCTGTCTCATTTTCCACCGGCCACAGCAGAGATCTATCTGCCGACCGTTGCAGGACCACACAATGCGAATTCGCGTCAAGTGGCAAGCTGCGAAGAAGGCCGTACAGTCTGGCTGCATCCACACTATCCTGAGCATCAACAATTGCACACAAGGCATAGACCTGTGCACTATTGATATCCGACAGAACACGCAGCAACTTCGCCAGCTTCTCTGGATCCGCGTAGATTTCTGGGCCAAAAACCAGTCCCAGTCCGGAGTGCGTAGCGATTTCACGGCCCAGTGCATCTATCGTCAACGGCGACATCTGTAGACCAGAAAGCGGCACGTCACCGATGACTCTCCATTGCCCCGCCGTAGGATAATCGGACGAAGGAACTTGTATCCATGTCAGCGAACGTATTCCCGGCTCACCTTGGGTTTGGTTCGCCTTATTGGCTGCATCGGTCGGCGGCCTCTCCTGCTCCAGAGCAATCAGTGAACCGTCCGCCAGCGCTTTGGCCATTTGCAACCGCTGTATTTTTCCGCTAGTAGTCTTCAAAAAACGATTCCGTGCAACCGGTACCACCTGGGCCGGATAAAGACCTGCCTCGGCAATCAGCGTTTCACGGACTTGCCGGTTGACCGCTTGCAAGTCGGCGCCTTCGCGAGGAACATAGCAAATAGCGACCGTTTCTTGTTCGCCCTCATGCCAGCTGAGCGCGGTCACAAACGTTGGCTCTACTTCTGCAATTTTCTCGACCCGTTCTTCCAGGTCATGGCACACGTAATTTACACCATTGACTATAAGAACTTCCTTGCTTCGACCCGTCAGATAAAGACAGCCATCAGCAACAAACCCGTTATCTCCAGTATCAAACCAGCCATCTTCACTGAACGAAGCTGCATTGACTTCGGGAAGATTCAAATAACCACGCGTAACTGTCGGGCCACTAATCTGGAATCGCCCCACCTGATATTCCTTGAGTACGGCACCGTCCTCTCCCGTGATGCGAATACCTACGCCCGGAATAACCCGACCACATGAAGCAAATCTAGTGATGCCTGCCTGGACTGTATCCTGGGCGAATTCAAGTCGCGACACGGAAATCTCCGGGTCCCGATCTGTGCCATAAGTAATGCATGTGCAGGCTTCCGCCATACCAAAGCTGGGTGTGATTGCCTCCCGCTTCAAACCGAAGACAGCTGCAGTATCCCGAAAATCAGCAATGGTGCGATTTGATACCGCTTCGCCGCCATTCATGCATTCCACGACGTGGGATAGATCCAGCTCAAGTCCTGTGGCTCGTTTCATGGCCTTGGTCACAAGCTTATACCCGAAATTGGGAGACCAGGTATGCGTGATCTTCCGATCCGACAGCAACCGCATCCACAATAAAGGGTCATCCAGGATCAGCGAATTGGCTATATGGGTCTGGTTCCTTCCCAGAAAAATATCGCGCAGATGATAAGTCAGGAGCGGTCCGATATGGTCGAAGGGCAACCAGTTCAACGAACACTGTCCGGCAACATAATCCTGCCCCAGACTGCTCAGTGTCATGAAGGCGAGCAGAGACTCGTGACGTTCGTCAATGCACTTCGATTTGCCAGTACTGCCTGCCGACAGCTGGTAGAAAGCCGTGGCTGTAGGTTCCGGATCGGCAGGGCCGATCGGGTTGTCGTCCAACATCTCCAGATCAACCACACGCATCTGCGGATACTGCCCCAGCAGAGGCGCAAGACGTGCAAGGATATCAGAATCGGCTAGCACCAGCGGCTGGCCCAGCGTTTCCCAGGCATGAATGAGCTTTCCGGCCTTTTCAGGATCTGAATAGTCGTCGTTCGCCGCGACCGTAACCGGAACCGCGCCACTATAAAAGGCGCCCCAGATCCCATGCACATAAGGAACAAACCAGCCAGCAAGCACAATTACAGGTATTGTGGGCTCCACTCCTGCACCACGGATGCGGCCGCCATATTTTGCCGCACGCTCCCTCAAATCATCATAGGTAATATGGGACTCGCCCTTTTCTTCGATAAACGATATCCCTTTCCCGGGATAACGGCTTGCGGTACGAACCAACATCTGCCATAGATTGCGGGGGGTATCCGCAGGA
The DNA here is from genome assembly GCF_014898005.1 of Halomonas citrativorans. NCBI lineage: Bacteria > Pseudomonadati > Pseudomonadota > Gammaproteobacteria > Oceanospirillales > Halomonadaceae > Halomonas > Halomonas citrativorans. The sequence continues at coordinate 1,564 of NZ_JABUYX010000046.1, read as the reverse complement.
AAATCTACCTGACGCCCCTGCAACAAGGCGGGACGTGCAGCAAACAATTGCAAGTCAGCTAGGATAACCTGGGAGGACGTAGCAATGGCACGCAAAACTTCTGTATAGGCTTTCAGAAAACGCACCGCAGTCCCCTCATTAAAGAGCGAAGAAGCATAGTCCAGCTGGATATCTAGTATGTTTCCTCGATCGACGATCTGGATACATAGCTCGAAAATTACTTCAGAGGTCAGTTCCTGCGGCCGAAAATTCATGCGGACGTCACCAAGCGTCATCGCCTCATCGGACAAGATATTTTGGTACACACACGCCGTCTGTATCACAGGCATGTAGTGCTCGGATCGGGCATGGCCCGCAGCTTTAACGATTTTATTAAAGGGATGATCCTGATGTTCCAGTGCCTTTACGATAGATGTATCCAAAGCATCTAGATTGTCCTGAATATTGAGCTGCGAATCGACTGTACCTCGCAATGCAATGGTGTTGGCCAAAAAATCTACAATGTGTTCCAGTTCTGGCAAAGTGCGACCGGCGACAACCGCCCCGGTCACGATGTCGGCACCGGCACCCGACTCAGCCAACGTCATCATGAAAGCAGCTGCCAATATTTGATACAGCCCCGATCCCCGCTGACTAGCTATGGTGCGCAGCTTCTTGGTTATCGTTGCATCGAGTTCATGATGAAGCGAATGTCCCTCCAGTAAGTGACTGGATTCGCGAGCCCGGTCCAACGGCAAGTCAATACATTCAGGTGCATCGCGCAAATAGTCGCTCCAGAACGCAGCCAGTTTTTTGCGCCGGAGCTGGCTGGCTTCACTGCGCAGCCATGCGCTGTAATCCAGACCCTGGACCGATAAGGTGTCCAAGGTACCGCCCCGATAACACCTGTCCAGGTCACGTAATATCACATCGACCGACCAGCCATCGGCAATGATATGATGCATGCACAAGATCAGCACAGCGTGTTGACTGCTTTGTTGCGCAATATCAACCGGTGTCAGCAATGCGGCTTTGAACAAAGGAGGGCGCGCCAGATCGAAAGGCTGTCCTGCCAGTTCCGTAAAGACCTGGTCTACCTCTTGCTCCAGGTCAAGCACTTCCCGGTAATCAAGATTGACCCAGGCAAAATTCTGTACCTGTCTTTGTGGTTCATCATCTGCTTCCACGAATTGGGTACGCAACGCTTCATGGCGCCTGACCAGGTGTGTAAGGGCCATGGCTAGACGATCGGGTTGTACCTCGCCATGCAGGTCAAACGCGTAGACCATATTGTTCGCCAAATCCCTACCGCCATTGCGTTGTCGCAAGTACCAAAGTCGCTGCTGATTTTCAGATAGAGAATGACTAAGCGAGCGGTCTGTCAGCGCCCATACAATTTGTCCTGTGTTCTTTCTTTTCTCCAGTAACATCGCCTGCTCGGCAATCGTGGGTAGAGAAAGCAAGTCACCCAAATGAACCTGACATTGGAACGACTGGCCCAGGCGAGCAGCCAGTCGAGCGAGCATGAGGGAGTGGCCACCCAGTGTAAAAAAGTTCTGATGTGCACCGATCGGCTGCTCGCGTT
>NZ_JABUYX010000045.1:0-8178 GCF_014898005.1 Halomonas citrativorans | reverse complement strand
GGTTAGCTCAAAGCGGCCTGCAGGGCTTTTCATGGTCTTGGGAGAGCCCCCGTTTTTGCGGTTGGGCGTCTCTTGATTGTCGAGATGCGCGTCGAGCTCCGCCTGCATGGCAGCCTCGGTCAACTGCTTGATGAGCGGCGTCAGAATGCCCTCCTTGCCGGTGAGATCTTTCCCTTCTCGCAGGGCTTTCAGCGCCGCGTCCATGTCAAATGTTGGTTGTGTCATACATCACCTCTTTCCTCTTAGGGTAGAAGTGACACAGAATTCTGAACACTACCCAGAAACATTAATGTTACATTGATTTTTTTCATTCAACTCTCATTCCCTGAGTAGTTAGTTTTCTGAAAACAGACCCTTTTGCACAGTCGCTCAACTACTTAAATATTTTTCTTTTAAGTCTTTCTGCAAAGCTCATCTTCCAGCCTTTTCCCCAATGGTGTATTAAATAAGTATTGTTTTCTATATAGCTATACATAAGCTGCTTTCTATCATGTGCCTTGGCATAGGGATTATAAGGATAAAAGCAAGGCCAGGGTAACAGCTCAATACCTGACGCATCTTTCTCCACACACATATTGGCCACTTCTGGTGCTATAAGGAAAGGTTTGTTCCTGCGATGCCGGCTTTCAATAAGCTCAATAGCATTACGGAAAAAATGGTGGCCCGCTATACCTCCCAATACAGCAGTATTGAGCCGACCCTCATCTTCATAACCTAGGAAACAGTCATGCTTTAATAGAGGCGCTACACTTTTAACGGCTTCAATATCTACGTCGAGGTATACCCCGCCATGGTCACGCAGCGCTACCATCCGCATATAGTCTGAAAGGAACGCCCACTGTTTTTTTTTCAAGCAAGAAGCGATAAAGGGGTGAGTACTATCGATAGAGCTTTCATTCCACTCCATGATTTCAAAATCAGGCATAGCTTGGCGCCATGTCTCAACACATTGTTTATACAATGAGGACATTTCACGCCCACCAAACCAGCAATAATGAATTTTCTTGGGTATCATAAATTACTCTATTTTATTACCAAATTTGATTAAAAAATAAGGATAGTCTTTAAAGTAACGCTTTGACAGGCGGCGCGGCTCTTTTAATAGACGGTAAAGCCAACGAAGATGAAGTATATTTAGAACCCTTGGATAGTATTCATCGCCACGTGCTTGCACGATCTGGTCCAGATAACCACCACAGGTAAAGCCAGTCCCCTGCCATCCCTTTGCACGAGCATCCAGCAACACGTGTTCTTGTTTTCCTGCTCCCATGCCTACAATCAAGATATCAGCAGATACGACCTTATCAAGGCAGCTTTGATAGGCGTCCTGATTAGCAAAATAGCCCGACTCAGAAAACAGTATTCTTAGGCCAGGATATTTATTCTCCAGCAAACTTTTTGCCTGTCGAATATTTTCTTGTGTTCCTCCGATCAGAGCGATAGATAAATTATTATGACAAGCATACTGAAAAACAATGGGAGCTAAGGATGTGTCATCAAAACTAGTGCGCTTAATAACTCTTTTTTTGAACAATCGAGCATAGATAACAATTGCAATACCATCAGCCAGAAACTTTATCTTCTGACATTCTGATGTTGTCAACGACTGGCATACCACGCCAAGCGAGTATGGATTTATAAAGCTGTAATTTTCTCCTGGCTTAAAAAGGAATTTCTTTTCTATTTTGATCATCACCGCATCCCTGGTTAATAATTAACACTTCCTACGGAAGTTCAAAACATCACGCCAATCGATAATAATAAAACCAAATCTTTTATGAACAATATACACAGCTAAAAAGTTTTGTATTACCAAACATAAGAGAAGTGAGTATGCGGCACCCTCCGCACCTAGCCTTGGAATTAAAATAACAGAAGCGGCGCCCGCCGTCAGCGCTGAATAGACGAGAATGTTTCTTGCTGCTTTCTGATTGTCGGTCATTAATAGAAACAAAACAACCGAGCCTGTCATTACATTGACTAACTGAGCGACAACCATAATACGTAATACACCTTCACCTGAAGTATATTCAGGACCAAAAAAGGATAGTATCCATTCGGGCCACACCAAAAAAACAATTGAAGGTACAAGTGAAAAGCAAAACATCTGCAGAGCACTTTTTTGCCCCAGCAACTTTAGGGCTTGTAGGTCATTTTCATGATGCAAGCGTGAAAACCGAGGCCCCAAAATACTGTCGTACACCGTTAGAATAAACCCAACGACCATTGCTACTCTTAAGCCAAGGCTAAATATCGCTACTTGACGCTCGGTTTCAAAAAGGCCTAGAACAATGCTTACCCCCCATTGAGTATAAAAAAATATAACACCTACCAATAAAAAATCAGGCAAACTACCATAAAATTTTTTATTAAACGTTATTTCATTTGTAGAAAGAAGACCACTTCTCTTATAAACGCCTATTACTAATCCAACCGCAATTGATAGATATATTGCCAGCACGACTGACAACATCGACATTAAATGAACAACGTTTAGCACAACCCCTAATCGCATTGTAAAAATGGCAATCATGAGGCTAAGCACAATTGAGATGCAGCCTATTTCAAACAAGCATGAAACATTGGCTCTCCCCCACCCCTTTAGAATAAAGTTACATAGATAAATAATGGTATACAAAGGTGAAACAAACGCAGTTATTCTTAAACTTGCCACACCCAAATCATGGCTAGAAAAAAACCACGTGGATAAGATAGGTGCTAAGAACCATAACAAGATAGCCAATAAAGCACTAACTATTAGGTTTATAATAAAAGCTTGCTTATAAATCCAACGCACTTCGTTTCTGCTATTATTTGAAAGTGCAACGCCCATAAATTTCAGTGTTGCTCTATCAGTACCTATACTGGCAAACACCTGCAAGCCAATCATAATAGAAAAACATATCATGAAAGAACCGAAATCCTGAACGCTTACTTGTGTAGCGAGTACATAGGAGAGTAAAAAAGTGCCGCCCGCAGCTACGCCCCTCGCAGCAAATGTCGTTAACAACTGATTTTTAACCAAACTCATAGGTACTCTTTATAAAGTTATCGACAGGCAATTAAACACTATATTTTATATAGCATATTTTTTTCGAGCATTATGATCACGAGTTTGAGACAAATATCATAACCCACCTTTCTTATGCTAACACAGGTTAAGAACAAGTATCTTTTTTAGGCTCTGTCTGAAAAGTGTCTGCGCTCGTCGACTTTTCAGACAGACCCTAGTACGTATCCACGAGCAAGCAAGGTTCGACACTTGCATTTCCGCTTTATTGATAACCTCTTCGCTCGCCAACGGACTAAAGCTTACAGTACAGTTTTTTTAACTAGCTGAGATCTTCCAACGAGAGCTCTTTTTAAAAGTATAAAAAAACCGGCCTCAAAAGAGGCCGGTTCTATTAGGTCTGCTAGGCAGGTTACTCTCAAAGCAAGGTTATTAAACCAGGCTTAGAAGAAGTAACGAACGCCTGTCAGCCAGTATGCATCATCAGTCAGGTTATCAAACTGCTGACGTGTGCTGTCGTTGCCAGCTTTGGCATCGTTATCGTTAACTTCCAGGAACACATCCATAGCGCTGGAAACTTTGTAGTAGCTTCCCAGTGACCAGGCTTTGCTGCTGTCTTGGCCGTCACGGTTGATGTTGTAGAAGTCACCCGTGAATGCCCAAGGACCGGTGGTGAAGGTAGCACCTAAACCAACAGTGTTGTAGCCATTTTCGTCTTTCGCGCCCATGCTATCTTTGTAGCCTTGGTCGTTATTATTTTGACGATTTTCGTAACCAAGACGCGCAGAGAACTGGTCAGTGAACTCGTACTGACCGATTAGGCCGTACATCATTTCACCGTTACCGCCGCCACGACGAACGTCTTCAACAAAACCCAGACCTACCGTAACAGGACCGTTCTCATAACGAACACCACCTTGCGGTGCTATAACGTTACCTTGCTCGGTAGTCTCTACACCTTCAACCAAGCCACGCTCGCTGTAGTTTTTCAGCTGCAGGAAGGCAGTGAAACCTTCCAGGTCAGGCGTGTAGTAACCGATAGAGTCGCCGCGCGACTGTTTGCCGTTACCAGCGAAGTGCAGGCCATTGTTGATGTAAACATCGAACGGGCTGGACACAAACTGCAGGTAGAAGCTATCGAAGTTACCGGCTTGGAAAGTACCGTATTGCTGGCTCTGAACACCTAAGTAGCTCTGGCGCAGCTCGTCAAAGCCGCTACCAGCGTCTTCCCGGCTGTTGGCTTTAAAGCGCCACTCAAGACGACCAAATGCGGTCATATCGCTAGTGATTGCTTGGCTCATGCGCAGGCCAAGGCGAGAACCAACGTTTACGAAGTCACCGCTGCGGTTAATGCGCTCGCCGCTGCTGTTGTACTTAACACCGCCGCCTTCAACACCCAGACCAATACGGCCATAGATATCCAGCTTGGTGCCGTCCTGGTCATATACGGTAGCTGCTTGAGCGGCAGCCGTGGCACTCAGGGCACCGATGATAGCAGTCGCTAAAAGTGTCTTTTTCATGATATAGGTTCCTTAACTAGCTTACTGTTTCGATCGTAGCTGCCGGGCTTATATGGGCCTTCAGCAGTTGGCTCGCGGGCTGTGCTCGTTTTCTCATCCTCTGGTTTTTCCCAGTGGTATGTGGCACGTCCTCAAACAAACCTTGTTATAGTCCAATGCTCGCACGTCAAACTCTATACCGGGATTTCAGTTAACGCAATAAAAAAAACAGTGTTTTTTTATGAAATAAGCAATTTTGAGGAACCCCACCAGCGTAATCAGGTCTCAGCGCGCTTTGAACCTTTGCTGTAGGTCTTTTAATTTATCTTCCATGCTCAACGGCTTTTCTTGTCTAACCTTATCCGCCTCTTCACCCTTGGCCTGGATGGTTTGCGTCGTTATCGCCAGTGTTGATAGGTGGGCGCTCTTTTTTTCTAAAGGCTTTCCTTGTGGCGTGTGCTGTACACACTCTGTTGCCTCTACTCTTTTTTGTTTAGCCTTACGTTTCTCCGCAGCGTGCAAAGCTGCTTCTTTATCTACCTTTCCGGCCAACTGGCCATCCAGATCAATACGCTCTACCCCTTCCCGTACCGATTTTAAATAACGCGGTAAATTCACGTAATTAGCCAAGGCGCGACGAATCAGCTTTCCTGACCAAGGCTCACGTGCTGCCAGGTCTTGATGAATACCGACTTTTAAGGGCTTCGTGTGGCCTTTGAAAAAGGTATTCGGGTAACGCTTATACCACTCTTTTAGAAGGGCATGAGGCGACGGTGGCTGCGCATCATGAGCAGCCAGGGCTTCAGCTACATCTGCTTCGGGATTTGAATTTGCTGACACTGGGCGGGGCGGCTCAACCGTAGGCTGAGCCAATGTCACCTGTTCTGTGCCTTCATGCACGCCATCCGTGTTTGCTTTTTGACTCGGCGCACTTAGATCGTTGAGCGTTTGTTGCTGCGTAACTGCTTGCGTTGCGAGCTGCTCTTTTAACTGCACGTTCTCCCGCCGTAGGGCTTGCAACTCCCTTTGAGCCTGCTCAAGGCGCGACTCCAGGCTGTCTAATAACTGCATTACGCTGGCGGCCATACCTTCTCCTTTGACCTTTTTTAGTCAGCAGTGCGCTCATAAACTACAAAATCGTACGCTGGCTTGCCATCAGCAGGTGTTCCAGCCACACGCTGCACTTCCCGCCACTCATCTGCTGCCAATTCGGGGAATGCAGCATCACCTTCCACTTCAACATCCACTTCTGTGATGTAAAGCCGCTGTGCAAATGGTAGCGCCTGGCGGTAAATCTCTCCGCCCCCCATCACCATAATTTCTTCAGCCGCATCAATCGTTGCCTGCTGGTCTGCCAGTGCCAAAGCGGCGGGCAAATCGTGACAGACTCGAACACCATCGGGTGCGAACTCTTTATTATGCGTTACGACTATATTAAGCCGATTCGGCAGCGGCTTGCCAATGGAGGCGTAGGTTTTGCGCCCCATGACCAACGGTTTCGCCTGAGTCATACGTTTGAAGAATTTAAGATCTTCCGGAAGATGCCAAGGCAGCTTACCATCCACACCAATAACACGGTTTTTGGACATTGCTACAATCATGGCAACAGGGACTAATGATTCAAATTCATTGCTGGTAAGGCTCATACCGCCACCTTGGCTTTTATATGGGGGTGGGCGTCATACGCTTCGATGTGGATATCATCAAAGGTAAATGCAAATAAATCATTCACCTCAGGATTCAGCACCAGCCGAGGCGGTACTTTCGGCTCACGCGTGAGCTGCTCTTCCGCTTGTTCAAAATGATTGCTATAGAGATGTGCATCCCCCAGCGTATGAACAAACTCTCCCGGCTCAAGCCCCGTTACCTGCGCCACCATCGCCAACAGTAGCGCGTAGCTTGCAATATTGAACGGTACGCCAAGAAAAATATCGGCACTGCGCTGGTAAAGTTGGCAGGAAAGACGCCCGTTTGCTACATAGAACTGAAACAGACAGTGGCAAGGCGGCAGTTTCATTTCATCAACCTGAGCAGGATTCCAGGCGGAGACTATCAACCGGCGCGACTGTGGTGTGGTACGAATTTGCTTCAATACGTTGGCAATTTGGTCGACGCTGCCTCCTTTAGGGTCGGGCCAGCTGCGCCATTGATAGCCATAAACAGGGCCAAGATTGCCGTGTTCATCAGCCCACTCGTCCCAAATGCGTACACCGTTTTGCTGTAAATAGGCAATATTGGTATCGCCTTTCAGAAACCACAAGAGCTCATGGATAATAGAGCGCAAATGCAGTTTTTTCGTCGTTATCAGTGGAAAGCCGCGTGATAAATCAAACCGCATTTGATGGCCAAACACCGAGCGTGTGCCCACCCCGGTACGGTCGTTGCGGTCAACGCCATGTTCCAACACAGTGCGCATTAGATCCAAATACGGCTGTTCAAGCGCAGGTTGAGCGCTGGCATTCATCGTCATATTTGATGTAGGCGTGGTAACAGTCACAGAGTTTCCAAAATTGCAGGCTATATAGAGGCGTATTCTAGGCCGCTTGGCTGCGAGGGTCTAGCGCGAGGGGTTAATGGCTGATGAAGCATTCGCAAGCCTTGTGGAATAACGCCCTCTGGCATCTCTTCATCCCTGCATCGCTGCGCTTACCACGCGCCACAAATTCACCTAACGCTTTGATTATTTAGATGTAGCGCGTGGTAACGCGCCGTGAGGGACGAACGGCAAGGCACCCGCGGGAGGCGGCGGAACGACGCCCATGGGTACCTCTCTGCATCTTGGCACCTTTCTGCACTTGGCACCGCTGCGCGGTGCTCCCGCGGGTGCGCTGCGCTTACCACGCGCTACAAATTATCTAACGTTTTGATTATTCAAATGTAGCGCGTGGTAACGCGCCGTGAGGAACGAACGGCAAGGCACCCGCGGGAGGCGGCGGAACGACGCCCATGGGTACCTCTCTGCATCTTGGCACCTCTCTGCACTTGGCACCGCTGCGCGGTGCTCCCGCGGGTGCGCTGCGCTTACCACGCGCTACAAATTCATCTAACGCTTTGATTATTTAGATGTAGCGCGTGGTAACGCGTCGTGAGGAACGAACGGCAAGGCACCCGCGGGAGGCGGCGGAACGACGCCCGTGGGTACCTCTCTGCATCTTGGCACCTCTCTGCACTTGGCACCGCTGCGCGGTGCTCCCGCGGGTGCGCTGCGCTTACCACGCGCTACAAATTCATCTAACGTTTTGATTATTCAAATGTAGCGCGTGGTAACGCGCCGTGAGGAACGAACGGCAAGGCACCCGCGGGAGGCGGCGGAACGACGCCCGTTGGACACCTCGTTCGCTTTGGCACCTCTCTGCATCTTGGCACCTTTACTGCACTTGGCACCGCTGCGCGGTGCTCCCGCGGGTGCGCTGCGCTTACCACGCGCTACAAATTCATCTAACGCTTTGATTATTTAAATGTAGCGCGTGGTAACGCGCCGTGAGGGCACCCGCGGGAGGCGGCGGAACGACGCCCGCTGGGCACCTCTCTGCATCTTGGCACCGCTGCGCGGTGCTCTCGCGGGTGCGCTGCGCTTACCACGCGCTACAAATTCATCTAACGCTTTGATTATTCAGATGTAGCGCGTGGTAACGCGCCGTGAGGAACGAACGGCAAGGCACCCGCGGG
>NZ_JABUYX010000044.1:0-8934 GCF_014898005.1 Halomonas citrativorans | reverse complement strand
TTCACCTAACGCTTTGATTATTCAGATGTAGCGCGTGGTAACGCGCCGTGAGGAACGAACGGCAAGGCACCCGCGGGAGGCGGCGGAACGACGCCCATGGGCACCTCATTCGCCTTGGCACCTCCTTTACCCTTGCACCCTTACCCCTGCACCGCTGCGCGGCGCTCTCGCGGGTGCGCTGCGCTTACCACGCGCTACAAATCCATCTAACCTTTTGATTCTTCGGGTGTAACGCGTCGTTGCTTTGGCACTTACTTCACTACTAACGTTTAAACCTTGGCATCCACCGGTTGCGAGCGTGACCATGCCATAAGGACTAATCCTAGTGCGATCATGGGCACCGTCAGCAACATTCCCATGGTGACCCATCCGAATGCAAGATAGCCAATATGCGCGTCGGGCATGCGGACAAATTCCACCAGGAAGCGGAATGCGCCGTAGCCGAGTAAAAACAGCCCTGAAATGAACCCTCGCGCGCGGGGCTTGGCAGATACCCACCACAAAATCACAAACAGCACCAACCCCTCAAGCAGGGCTTCGTAAAGCGCTGAGGGATGGCGTGGCTCTGGCCCCATCCCGGGGAACGGCATTCCCCACGGCAACGATGTTACTCGTCCGGGAAGCTCATGGTTAATAAAGTTGCCTACTCGACCAGCGCCCAAGCCAATGGGTACCAGTGGGGCAATAAAATCCGTCAGGGTAAAAAAGGCAAGCTGCTTGCGGCGTGCAAACCACCAGGCTGCCAACAGCACACCGAGCAATCCGCCATGAAAGCTCATGCCGCCGTCCCACACACGGAAGATCCATAGAGGGTCAGCCGACCACTGTCCTAAGCCGTAAAAAAGTGCATACCCCAGCCGTCCACCAGCGACCACACCTATTGCACAGTAGAAGATCAGGTCACCAATATCGTCTTTAGTAAGCCCTATCCGAGAAGCTCGCCGACAGCCCAACCACCACGCGGCGATAAACCCCACGACATACATAAGGCCGTACCAATGCACTTGAAGCGGCCCAAGGGAGAACACCACAGGGTCAATTGCTGGGTAATTCATCATTGAAATACTCTAATTACGGAGGAAGAGGAAGAAAGTCACTTAGACCATTACTACACTAGGCTTTGCACGAAAACTGCTTGCGCTCGGCCATGCGGCGTTAAAAATCAGCTCGTGCGCGAGTCCGATCAAAATACTCATTTACACATGTAAACTCGTACGCGAGCTCGGTCCGTTTTTTCGCTGATTTTTGCCTTGCCTGGCCTTCGCTCAGCGACTTTTCGTACAAACCCTAATTAAGCCAAAACGAAGCGTAGACCGACCACAGCCAACAGCAGCGCAAAACACAACCTTAATACATGCGCAGGTAACACATGGGCCAGGCGAACGCCAACACGCGCAAACGGTACGCTGGTGACGACAATGCCGAAAAAAGCAGGCCACATCACAAACCCGGTAGCCCAGTTAGGCAACAGCGGATGCCCCCACCCCATTACCATAAAGGTAATGGCACCCACTAATGCGATAGGCAGCCCGCATGCAGCAGAGGTACCTACGGCTTGTGTCATGGTAGCTCCACACCGAGACAACCATGGTACCGTCATTGCGCCGCCGCCGATGCCAAATAAAGCGGATATGGCGCCTACTATACCGCCGGCCACGACCATCGCAAATTTGCCTGGGGCAATAGAGCCAGGCTTGGGCGATAGACCAAAAACCATCTTGGTTGCTAACAGCAGAACAAAGATGCCAAAGAGCGTGCCCAATACGCCGCCCGAGAGACTCCCCGCAATAAACACGCCGCCAATGGCGCCCACCATCAAACCCGGGAGTAGCGCTAAAAACCAGGGGCGATAAACACTTCCTTGACGAAAATGCCCCAACGCAGAGGAGGCCCCGGTGATGACAATAGTGGCCAACGACGTGCCTACGGCAAGATGCATGGTGATCTCAGGCGGTATGTTTTGCAGGCCAAATGCAAAAACCAGTACCGGAACGATAATAAGCCCGCCACCGACACCAAAAAGCCCCGCCATCGTACCTGCCGCCGCGCCCAAGGCTAAGTAACCCAACAAGATAGTCATCACACTCATTGGCCAGGTGCCTTGTGTGGGCTATCGGGCAGCCATTTGGAAATCATTCCCAGTAATTTTTCAGGTTGATAAGGCTTGGTGAGCAAGTCATTCATGCCTGCTTTTTTGCATTCGGCAATGCCTGCGTTGTCCGCATTGGCCGTTAGCGCAATCAGGATGCTAGGGCGCTTTCCGCTTGCCTGTTCATAAGCCCGCCAGCGCCGGGTGGTTTCCAAGCCATCAAGAGTAGGCATAAAAATATCCATAAAGACTAAATCAAACGAGGTAGATTGTTGGCGCTCAAGCGCTTGCTCGCCACTGCTTACGCCCTCGACCTCTAACTCGTGAACTTCCAGCATTTGCCGCGCCAGCATCAGGTTAACCGGACCATCATCAACCACAAGCACGCGTAAAACGTGGTTTGATACTGTATTGGCAGGTGTCACGTCATCTTCATTAACACTTTGATAAACCAGATTGGTCAGCAACGTGCGCACATCCGCCAAGTGCTCACGGATATCCACGACCTGATGGCGACACTGCGAACATTCGTCACTTTCCAGGATGCGTCCTAAATGCTCATTCAAGTCATCAGTTTCACGCTGAAGCAGTGTTAAGTAACCTGATTTTAAACGTGACTCTTCTCGAGCCCGGTCACGCCCGGCAGCAAGTCGCTTTAACTGCTGCTGTTGATGGTGAATATCATCCAGCAGTGCCTGATCTTCTTTTACTTGCTCGGTGGGGTGGCGTGATCGCTGAGCGCTTTCAATATAGCGCCCAAGCCCTGAAAACATTTCATTCATTTGGGCCAGGCGTCTCAGCGGTCGAACAGGCGCCCTGCTGATTTCAGGCAGGGTGTGCTTTTTGTCAGGCAACATTTTCAAGACACTAAACCGCAGCGACTCACTATGCCGTTCAAGCTCGTCCAGTTCCTGTATAAAATAGGCCTCTTCCTGTTTTGTGCGTACTTTAACCAGCATCAGAAAGGCGGATACATTCATGGAACTGCCCAATAGCAGTGCAAGCGCCATCCACAAGGTGGTGCTCCATGGCGCCTGTGTAGGCGACATCCACCAAACGGCGAGTCCAACCAGCATGCACAGCACGATTAACGCTGCCTGGATAAGCAATATTGGCCAGAGAATAGGCCAAATGATGGCGTTCCAGAAATGCTCTTCGCGATTGCGTTGCATGCGTTCGCGCCTTCCTGATTGGCTAGAGACAATTCACCCCGATGAGGTGATGAGTGTTACGTTACTCGCACAAGTGTACGACGATGCCCTTAAGCTGTCATGCTGAGCTTGTTGATAATGACCAACGCTGAGGACTCACTATGTGCTTGATGGCATTCGCCTGGCAACCTGGCACAGCGCTGCCCTTACGCTTGGCAGGTAATCGTGATGAACTTCATGTCCGGCCAACGGCGCCTTTAGGCTATTGGGATGACGCCCCCTCCCTTTTAGGCGGGCGTGACCTTGAAGCAGGCGGCTCATGGCTTGCTGCCACACGAGGCGGTAGAGTCGCGGCGCTTACCAATGTACGCGACCTTGCGGTGACGACACCTCTCGATGCACCCAGCCGGGGCGAACTTGTCGCCAATGCGCTCCAGTGCAGCAATATTGAGCAGTGGCTAACCGACCTTGCTCACCATAAAGCTCACCGCTACGCAGGGTTTAATTTGTTAGTCGCCACCACAGACCGGCTTTGGTATCTCCATCATGGCCAGCACGGCATTACGCTCAGCGATGTGCCGCCCGGCGTGCATGGCCTTTCCAATGCGGAATTGAACACTCCTTGGCCAAAAGTGCAAAGCGTGCGAGAAGCACTAGCGCAAAGCTCGCCGGATAACTGGCGCTCTCCGTTGGGCCAAGCGCTGCATAACACTCAACGAGCGCCGGACGCCCAGCTACCCAAGACAGGGGTTGAGCTTGCGCTAGAGCGAAGGCTTTCTGCCGCGTTTATTCTGGGCGAGACTTACGGCACTCGCGCCACAAGCTGGTTAACGCTTGATCACCAAGGCCATATAAACATCACCGAGCAACGCTTTGGGCCCATGGGTCGTTTCAAAGGCGAAACGACCCTGGCCATATCGTGAGGCAGCAGCGTTAATCGCGTGGAGGTAACAGGTGCGAAAGCTGCCACTCGTCCATGCGCTTATTGAGATGCTCGTGTACCTGGAAAGGCGTGTCCAGGCCCATGATCTCAGCCAGCAGTGCTTTGGCATCATGAAGTGTCACGCGCCGAATGGCCGCACGCACTTTGGGTAAACTGGGGGCGTTCATTGAAAGCGTGTTAAACCCCATGGCCATTAATAACAGCGCACCCGCGGGGTCACCGGCTAATTCGCCGCATAACGAAATGGGTTTATTAAGCCGCTTGGCATCCTGGGAAAGTTCCTGCAGGGCGCCTAAAAGTGCCGGATGCATTGCATCATAAAGACTGGAAACCCGTGCATTGTTACGGTCAACCGCCAGCAAATACTGGGTGAGATCGTTACTGCCCACAGAGAAAAAGTCGACCCGCTTTGCCAGCGCATCCATTTGATAAATAGTCGCTGGCACCTCAATCATCACGCCCACTTTGGGACGCTTTATGATGATGTCCTCTTCCCCCAGTTCAATAATCGCGCGGTCCAATAGTCGCAGCGCCTCATCCACTTCCTCGACATTGGTAATCATCGGGAAAAGCACAGAGAGGTTGTTTAACCCATGAGAAGCCTTCAGCATGGCACGCAGCTGCACCATGAGCACTTCTGGATGATCCAGCGTTACCCGCATCCCGCGCCAGCCTAGAAAAGGATTGGCCTCTTCAATGGGGAAGTAAGGCAGGTCTTTATCGCCCCCAATATCCAGCGTACGCATCACCACGGGCAAGGGCGCAAACCCTTCCAGCTGCTCGCGATACATGCGCATCTGCTCTTGTTCGCCAGGGAAGCGCTCCGTAATCATAAACGGCACTTCCGTACGATAAAGCCCAACACCCGCAATACGGCTTTTGAGCAGTGTGGTGGCATCTACCGCCAGCCCCGTATTGACCATCAGCGGCATTTCATGGCCATCCGGGGTCGTACTGGGCAGGTCCTGCTCATGCTCCAGAAGCTCGCTTAACGCTTGTTCATCCGCAATTAAGCTTTCATAGCGCGACGTCAGCTCAGCCGATGGACGAACAAACAGCCGCCCACGGTGACCGTCCAACACAACCGGTGCGCCACTTAAGCGTGGCAAGGGTAAATCCATCATGCCCAGCACCGTGGGGATCCCCATAGCACGGGCGACAATGGCAACGTGCGATGTACCTGAACCTCGCACAGAAACCAACCCTTTGAGCTTCTCTCGCGGCACTTCACCCAACATGGCGACACTAATTTCATCGCCCACTAAAATGGCGTTATCGGGGTAGGTTTCAGGCGTTGAGGGCGCTCCCTCTTGCAAATGGGCCAATACCCGGCGGCCTAAATCACGAATATCCGCAGCGCGCTCGCGGAGATAATCGTCATCTACCCGCTCCAGATATTGAACGTGGCGTCGCACTACATCGGCAAGCGCACCCGGCGCCCACTGCCCTTCACGAATACGCTTTTCAACCTCTTCAGAAAGGGCTGCTTCACCCAACATCTGCTGGTAAACATCAAAAAGCGCCAGCTCCTGGGAGGAGATTCGGTTGACTAGACGCTCGGCCGCTGCACGAATTTCATCGCGAGTTTTACCGATCGCCTCTTTTAAACGCGCAATTTCATACGCTTCATTATTGGGAATAAGGTCTGGAACGCTATTAAGGTCAGCCGGTGGCGTAATAACGACCACCTCGCCCATGGCAACACCGGGCGACGCTGCGACCCCTTTAAACATGGTCTGCCCGCCCGGTAAGGCAGGCCGCGCAAGGTTACCCGTTGCCAGCGCATGAGCCAGCACGCCTGCCAACTGAGCGGCCATGGTGACCAGGAAGGCTTCATCTTGATCATCATAGCGGCGTTTTTCAGCCTGCTGAACAACCAGCACACCCAGCATATGGCGCTGGTGAATAATCGGCACGCCTAGAAAACTGGAATAGCGTTCTTCACCGGTCGATTCAAAATAGCGAAAATGAGGGTGAAGCCGTGCATCTTCCAGGTTCAAGGGCTCGCTGCGCTTGGCCACTTGGCCCACCAACCCTTCCCCTAACGGTAGCACAACGCGCCCTACCGCTTGAGTACGCAGACCAATCGTTTCCATTAAAACGAGCGATTCAAGCTCTTTATCATAAAGGTAGAATGAGCACACATCGGTCTGCATGGCCTTGCGGATACGACGCACCATCGTCGACAGCGCGGCGTCCAGGTTGCGTGCACCGTTTACTTCCTGAATAACACGACGCAATACCTCAAGCATGGACGTTTTACTTTTCACATTGTTTGCCTCGCTGAGGATCTTTTCGACAGACTTTCACCGCTCATCCAGAGCCGTGGAGCACGTTATTTTTCATCATCTTGTGCCAAGCGCTGAACGCGGGGAGAAAGCTCTCTTAGCGCGCGCCGATACACCTCTCGTTTGAACGGTACCACTTGCCCGAGTGGGTACCAATAGCTCACCCACCGCCAACCATCGAATTCAGGTTTGGGCGTTGCCGTCATACAAATTCGATTTTCCTGACAGCGAATTCTAAGCAAATACCATTTCTGTTTTTGGCCAATACACACTGGCCGTGAATGGGTACGAATCATGCGTCGTGGTAGACGGTAGCGCAGCCATCCCCGGGTACAGGCGATAATATCAACATCATCGGCGGTTAGGCCGATTTCCTCAAAAAGCTCACGAAAAAGAGCCTGTTGCGGTGTTTCGCTTGCGTTAATGCCTCCCTGGGGAAACTGCCACGCATTCTGTCCTACACGACGCGCCCAAAGCAGCTGCCCCTGGCTGTTGGCAATGATAATGCCAACATTGGGGCGAAAGCCGTCAGCGTCGATCACGGACATCACCTTATTAAATTTTCAGTTATCCCCATTTTTCCACAAGGGTGACAAGCGTATCAATACAATATAACGCCAAGTCGTGAACGCGTGCGCGGCCCGGGTGGGAAAGAACCAAGGACTCTGCGATAATCCGCCCCTTTGTTTTGCCGTTCATACCTATAACTTTCAAACGATAATCGACCATAAGGGGAGCGCCGTGAGCCTGGCTATTTTCGATCTGGATAATACGCTGATATCCATCGACAGCGATCATGCATGGGGTGAGTTTTTGCTCGAGCAAGGCGCCGTAGACCCCGTCGCCTATCGCGAAGCCAATGAGCGTTTTATGGCCGATTACAAGGCGGGCACGCTGGATATGGCGGCGTTTCTGGAAGTGGCGCTTAAGCCGTTAGCGGATAACACGCCCGAACAGTTAGCGGCTTGGCATCAGCAATTTATGGCCAGCAAGATAGAACCGCATATTCTTTCCAAGGCCGAAGAGTTATTGGCGCGGCACCGCACCCGGGGCGACACGCTGCTTATTGTGACCGCGACCAACCATTTTATTACCGCACCCATTGCTGAGCGCTTGGGCGTTGATTATTTGATCGCGGTTAATCCGGAAATGGAGAATGGTCGCTATACCGGGCGCGTCTCCGGCATCCCCAGTTACCGGGAAGGCAAAATTACTCGTTTGCATGAATGGTTAGAAGACAAGGATTTTACGCTGGACGGCGCCTGGTTCTACAGCGACTCACATAATGACCTGCCACTGCTTGAAGAGGTTGATCATCCGGTAGCCGTTGACCCGGACGACACCCTTCGCCAGGTAGCCGAACAGCGCCAATGGCGAATCATGAGCCTTCGTGATTAGCGCTTTAACGTGAATCACCGTCAGGTGGCTGCGCACGGATGGCGACGGTACGACGCCTAAAGGCACATAATCAACCCCGGCACCGCTGCGCGCTGCTCCCGCGGGTGCGCTGCGCTTACCACGCGCTACAAGAATCCCCTCATATGGCTGTACACATCGTAGCGCGTGGTAACGCGCCGTGAGGAACGAACGGCAAGGCACCCGCGAATGGCGGCGGTACGACGCCCAGCTGTGCCACCGCATTTCAACCCCGGCACCGCTGCGCGCTGCTTCCGCGCCGGGCCGCCGCTGCGGGTGCGCTTCGCTTACCACGCGCTACAAGAATCCCCCAGATGGCTGCACATATCGTAGCGCGCGGTAACGCGCCGTGAGGAACGAACGGCAAGGCACCCGCGAATGGCGGCGGTACGACGCCCCGGCTGTGCCACCGCATTTCAACCCCGGCAACGCTGCGCGCTGCTCCCGCGGGTGCGCTGCGCTTACCACGCGCTACAAGAATCCCCTCAGATGGCTGCACACATCGTAGCGCGTGGTAACGCGCCGTGAGGAACGAACGGCAAGGCACCCGCGAATGGCGGCGGTACGACGCCTAAAGGCACATAACCAACCCCGGCACCGCTACGCGCTGCTCCCGCGGGTGCGCTGCGCTTACCACGCGCTACAAGGATCCCCCAGATGACTACACACATCGTAGCGCGTGGTAACGCGCCGTGAGGAACGAACGGCAAGGCACCCGCGAATGGCGGCGGTACGACGCCCGGATGTGCCACCGCATTCAACCCCGGCAACGCTGCGCGCTGCTCCCGCGGGTGCGCTGCGCTTACCACGCGCTACGAGAATCACCTAACAGATGGTTGCACACGTCGTAGCGCGTGGTAACGCGCCGTGAGGAACGAACGGCAAGGCACCCACGAATGGCGGCGGTACGACGCCTAAAGGCACAGAATCAACCCCGGCACCGCTGCGCGCTGCTCCCGCGGGTGCGCTTCGCTTACCCAATGGGATGGACTCCTCCTCACCCTACTCCGGCGTCTGTGCGCCATACTGATAGGTGGGTTGGACAAC
>NZ_JABUYX010000043.1:0-9846 GCF_014898005.1 Halomonas citrativorans | reverse complement strand
AGTCATCCTGAGGCACCACCCTCAGGAATAGCGCCTGTTAAGGCGCTGCGCGCCATGCCTGGCGCACCATAAAAAAAAGCCCTTATCGATGGATAAGGGCTTTGATCAAAAACGCTTAAAAGAGCGCTTTAGTGACGGAAAGCTTCGGGATAGACCGTCAAATCAACCCCCCATAGCATCGGTAAAAGGAAGTATACAGACGCCGTAATCAGGAGCATGGAGATAATATTCAGGCCGAAACCGTTACGTACCATTTCGGTGATCTTGATTTTGCCAGTTGCGAAGATAATCGCGTTGGGCGGCGTCCCTACCGGCAACATAAAGGCACAGTTGGCCGCCATGGCAGCAGGTACCATCAAAGCAAACGGGTGAATATTTAGCGCCAGCGCCAGCGATGCCAGTACCGGTAAAATCATGGTTGCCGTTGCTGTATTGGAGGTAATTTCCGTAAGAAACAGCACTATACCGGTCGCCAGAAGAATGACCAGAATGAAATTCATTCCCTGAAGCACGCTCATCTGGTTGCCAATCCAGCCCGCCAGACCTGAGGAGCCGAACCCTGCCGCAATGGCCAAGCCGCCTCCAAATAGCAGTAAAATACCCCACGGCACGTCCCGCGCGATATCCCAGTTGAGCAGACAGCCGCCTTTGTTTTTAGAGGGAAGCAGGAACAGTAATATCGCAGCACTGATCGCTATCATGGCATCACTGATACCTGGAATATTAATAATCTGGCCTTGCCACAAGAAAGAGCGAGTAATCCAGAAAAACGCTGCAAAAATGAACACCCCCAGAACGGCTTTCTCTTCAAATGAGATCTTGCCTAGCGCTTCCTTTTCTTTCTTGATGAGATCCTTACCGCCGGGAAGGTTACGAAAACTAATCGGATAAATCAGGTAAGTAAGCATCATCCAACCCAATACCAGCAGCACCATTACCACCGGGAAAGCAAACATTAACCAGTTGGCAAAGGAGATTTCCACGCCAAAAAGTTGATTCACGACCGCCGCTAAAATGATGTTCGGCGGTGTACCAATCAACGTGCCTAACCCACCAATAGTGCCGCCGTAACCGACACCGAAAATTAGTGCTTTACTGAACTTGTCAATTTCCTTGCTATCAACCTCGCCCCCGTTTTTACCCAGTTCCTGGCTCACCTGGTAGACGATCGCGGTGCCGATCGGCAGCATCATCATGACCGCGGCGGTATTCGACACCCACATGGAAAGAAACCCAGTGGCCGCCATAAAGCCAAACACGATGCTGTTAATACTGGTGCCCAACACGGAAATAATCGTCAGTGCGATACGCTTGTGCAGGTCCCACTTTTCCATGGCCAGTGCGATCATAAACCCGCCCAGGAAAAGGAAAATAATAGGATTTCCGTAAGCAGCCGTGACCGTACTTCCATCCAATGCGCCCGTAATAGGCAGCAATATAATGGGTAATAACGACGTTGCCGGGATAGGGATAGCCTCAGTAATCCACCAAACAGCGACCCACAACGTAGTTGCCAAGACCATGCGGCCTTCAAAACTTAAATCAGCAGGATGAAAAAACAGCGCAACCAAAGCAAACAGCAGCGGCCCAAGTACAAGCCCTACTGTTTGGGGCTTATTGTAAGCAGGTGGGCGTGGAGATGGCCCACTGCCCTGAGACTCTCCACCACCGGATGCGGCGGAAGGACGTGAGGTGCTGGGAGCATGCGTTGAGGGTAACGCACACATCAGCAGTTTCTTGGCTTGATCGTGGGAATACCATAGCTGGTCCCACACGGTCATCATGGCAACTCTGCGCATTATAAAAACACCGCTGTCAGGTGAACAAAAAGTAGATTGATAGTGAGCAACTTACCCAGGCTGAGAAGGGCTCAACGATTTCGTGGCGCCCTTTATTAACTGCAATAGGACATTAGTCCAGCAAAACGCCCACAATTACAACCAAAGTCTAACAACGTTAGTCGTATAACCTGAGCCAGCAGGCACCCTGGTTATTGCCAAAAATGTCTATCGCTGCGTGCTGCCAGTCGCGAATCTGGAAAAACCATCTGGTTTTCAAGCGTCACCCATCAACACAGGCTTTGCCTTGGTGACATATTGATGGCAAAAAAATTAACGTTTTGTATAGCTTTTATTAAGTCGCTTTTTACCTATCGTGGTCTATGCTGAAACCTGAAGCGGTCTTTCAGAAACGATTCTTTAAAAAACGTTGTGAAATGGCCCAAGGGTACGGGCTTTGGATTAGTGGGGATCAGGGGTGACTAATCGCAACGCGATGGGAGCCAGGATGAAACGTCAACATCTTTTCAATGGAGCAAAACCAGACAGCCGTAACTACCTTAAAAAACATCTTATATAACAGCTATATAGGAATCAAAAAGCCAAGAAGAAGAAATGATAAAACGTGCTTTACTGGCTTTTTTATCAGGCTGCGTAGTCACATTGATCGCTACGCTACCTTTGTAATAGCGGTAAGGGAAGCAGCGAGCCCCTCTACTCATCGGAGCGGGATTTTTATTGGGCGAAAGCGTAAGAGCGAGAAGAGGCAAATAACACCTTTAAGGGGTTTGCTTCTGAAGGAAACCTATATTAGTCTTGAAGAGTACAATTTACGTACAAATAAACTCAGCATTCACAAGGAGTAGTGGCATGCAACATATCCATCTAGCAGAGATTTCCCAAGCTGGTCTTCAACTTGCGATTCAAGAAATCAAGGATGAAATGTTCGACACCCCGGAATGTGATTACACCATCGCCAAGCTGCTCTGCCACTGTAGCCAGTTTGAAACAGCGGAGCATCAGCTAGACGAAATGCTTTTAAAATGGGGCTCCTCCCCCGACGTGATTGAGCTAACTGACAAAGGCTATGCCATGCTAGCCAGCATGAAAGCCAGTGCCGTTGCCGAGATGACGCCAACTGCGGTTTCTAGCAAGACACCTCGTCAGGCAATAGTCGCTGCCTAATTATTTACTTATCAAGGTACTGCTTTTCAGCCCTACCCTTGCCTCTTTTATTCGGCGGCAAGGGTAGTATTCGTTTAATCGGTCAGTCTTCCCCGCTGCGTATCCCCGTTCATTAAAACATCGCTTCTCCGCACACCTTCCTCTCAGCTTTTTTGCACTTATTGGGCTGACATACAAAGCAACACCAGTGCTGCCAAGCGTAGTGACTGCTCTACTTAAAACCCTCCCAAAGAAACTTGCTCACGAAAATCCCGCAGGATAGCGCCAAGTGGTAGAATGCTGCCCCTTTCCGGAGGCGTCTACGTATGCCCATCCCTATTCGACTACCAGAGTGACGCGCGATGATTGCAACCACCACTGGCTTATTCCGCCCGCTTTTACAGCTGGGCCTTATCCCGCAGATTTTAATTGGCATCGTGGCAGGTACGCTGCTCGCAATCTTTGCACCCGCGATTGCCGATAATGTAGCGCTACTGGGCCAGCTATTCATTTCCGCTCTTCAAGCCGTTGCGCCTATTTTAGTTTTTGTTCTGGTGGCAGCCGCCATTTCCGCCCATAGGCAGGGGCAGCCTACACATATTCGCTCGGTGCTAGTGCTGTATATTGTCGGTACGCTGATAGCGGCACTGATTGCGGTAGCCGCGAGCTTTTTGTTTCCTACGGAGCTGTCGCTTAACGCAGAACAGGTAAGTGGTAACCCGCCCGGAGATATTTTTCAGATACTGCAAAACCTACTGCTGAATGCGGTCGCTAACCCTGTCACTGCACTGATGGAAGGTAATTTTATTGCTATTCTTGCCTGGGCCGTCGGTTTGGGTTTAATGCTGCGCCAAGCCAGCGAAACCACGCGCCTTGCTCTTAGCGATCTTTCTGACGCCGTTTCACGGATTGTGGCGCTGGTTATTCGCATTGCCCCACTGGGTATCTTTGGCCTGGTGGCAGGTACGCTGGCCGAGTCAGGCATCGAGGCGCTGCTTAATTATGCCCAGCTACTAACCGTTATTGTGGGCTGCATGCTGTTTGTCGCGCTGGTAAGCAATCCGCTGCTGGTGTACATCGCCACCCGTCAAAACCCTTACCCGCTGGTCTTTGCCTGCCTGCGTGGCAGCGCGATCACCGCCTTCTTCACGCGTAGTTCTGCTGCCAACATCCCGATTAACCTTGAGCTCTGCCGCCGCCTGAAGCTGGACCCTGATACCTACTCCATCTCTATCCCGCTGGGTGCCACCATCAACATGTGTGGCGCGGCCATCACTATCACTGTCATTACCCTGGCCACGACACATACCTTAGGTATTAACGTCGACTTCCCCACCGCCCTACTACTGTGCATCGTATCCGCCCTGGCGGCTTGCGGCGTTTCAGGCGTGGCGGGCGGCTCGCTAATGCTGATCCCGATGGCCGCCAACCTGTTTGGCATTCCTACCGAAGTGGCCATGCAGGCGGTTGCGATTGGCTTTGTGATCAGCGTGGTACAGGATTCCACAGAGACGGCGCTTAACTCCTCAACCGATGTACTGTTTACTGCAGCTGCTTGCCGAGCTAAAGAGGCAAAGACCAGCGCCTAAGCTTCAAGCGTTCAGCCTTCTCTTAACAGCTACATTCCCGCTGTTAAGAGAAGGCCAATAAATACCAACGGCTCGTTTTGGATCATGACTTCAAAACGGGCCGTTTTGGTATTTGGCTTCTTATGGTTAGCATCCCCCATCGCTCAGAAGCGACGAAGCGCTTTTGTAGCGCTCAGGTTGACAAACAAGCGTTCCTTATATAGAACGTTCTCTATAAGGAACAACGAGACACCCTGTATGGATAAGCTTTCACTTAATACGCTGGGCCAGCATTTGCAGTCGCTGCGCCAGCAACAAGGCCTTTCGCTTTCTCAGTTAGCGAACGCCGCCGGTATGGCTAAATCCAATTTATGTCGACTTGAGCAAGGCAACGGCAACCCAACGCTGGACACCATTTGGCGGCTGGCCGTTCAACTCAACACTCCCTTTGGCACCCTAGTCGCGCCGATTACCGTACCGCTGGGCGAAGACGGCGTGCAAGTACGCCTCATTGACCAAGGCAAAGGCGCCCCCCACGTGGACGCCTACTGGATGCGCTGCGCGCCCAACACGCGGCGCCGGGCTGAAGCGCATACACCGGGCACGCAGGAATCCCTTACCCTTATTAGCGGCTGGCTGGAAGCTGGACCGGAAGGTAACACCACGCAGCTTACCCCCGGTGAAAGCCTGACCTTCCCTGCCGATAAACCACACATTTATCGCACCCAAGCGGCAGAAGCCACCATGATCCTGACCATCACCTATGGTGAAAAAGGTGATACACCATGAGCCATGCATTAACTCACTCAGCGCTAAAAGGCGCACGAGAAGCCATCCCTCTGCTGGGCGGCTATATACCGGTCTCGCTCTCATTCGGCCTGGTGGCGACACAAGCGGGCTTCACCACATGGGAGGCCGCCGCTATTTCACTGCTGATCTACGCCGGAGCCTCGCAGTTTCTCTTTGTTGGTATGATCGCGGCGGGTTCGCCGCTTTGGCTGGTTGTCGCGATGACGCTATTGATCAACGTACGCCATGTGGTTTATGGCCCTAATCTAGCCGCATTATTGCCTCAGAGCCGTCACTGGCCCTGGCTGATGCACGGCCTTACTGACCAGGTGTTTGCTTTAGCCTTAACGCGGCTTCCTCACTTGGATAAACCGGAGCGCTTCGGCTGGTTTTTGGGAGCATCGCTCCTCGCCTGGGGCGCCTGGATCATAGGAACTATCGTAGGAGCGACGGCGGGAGAGGCGTTCACCTCTCGCTGGCCTCTGCTGGGTGAGATTATGCCTTTCGCCCTGCCCGCGCTGTTTTTAACCATGGTAGCACCGCGGTTTACCGACAAACGCTGGTCGCTCGCACTCAGCGGGGCCATAGTATCCGCCCTCTTGTTTACGCTATATGGCTGGGCCAACGTCGCCATTCCACTTGCTGCCGCCTGCGGCGCGCTCTGCTTCTATATGGTTAAGCTTGAATCCAGCAAAGGTGCGTTATGAGTACAGGGCTTTGGTTAGCGGTTATTGCCTCGGCATTAGGTACGCTACTCATACGCGTCGTCCCTTTTCTATGGATGCAGCGCCGCTTAGGCAGTGATAGCGGCATCAACAACATGCCTCAGTGGCTGGGTATTTTAGGGCCGCTAATGATTGCAGCGGTGCTGGGCGTTTCTATTGTACCGGTTAACCCAAGTACGATTTCCTGGACCGCAACCGCCATTGGCCTGCTGGTTACCCTGCTGGTATGGCTGCGCGTGCGTTCACTGGGTTGGCCGGTGGCGGCAGGCGTCGGCATGTTTGGGCTGGTGCAAGTAGGCGCTTCCGTGCTTTAACACATGTACCAACACGTCAGTTGCTGAATGAATCAGCAACTGACGTTAACCACTCACCAGCAGCAACCTACCAGCTGTATTTCAGGCTACCCACCACGCTGCGCGAGGCTCCGTAATAGCAGTAAAAGTCACAGCCACTGACGTACTCTTCATCGGTAAGGTTGTTGACGTTGACCTGGGCAGTCCAGCTGTCGTTAATGCGGTAGCTCACCATGGCATCATAGAGCGTTGTAGAAGGGACATTTTGCTCAATAGCGCTATTCGCGCTGGGTACCGTTTCCCCCATATAACGCACACCCGCCCCTACCGAAAGCCCAGCCAATGTGCGGCTCATATCGTAATCCAACCACGCTGACGCCATGTGCCTTGGCACCAAGGGAACACGCTCATCCCGCAGTGCATCATTCGCATCATAGCGGGCATCGGTATAGGTATAGGCGGCAATCAGTTTTAGCTCATCTGTTAAATAGCCCACGCCTTCGATCTCTACCCCCTGCGAGCGGCGCTTGCCTACCTGCTCTTGAACAGGCGCACTGGTCGAGATCAGGGTGTTATTCTCTTCGACATCAAAGGCGGCAATGGTGAGATAACCATCTACGTCCGGTGGGGCAATTTTAACCCCAGCCTCAAACTGGCGACCCTCTAATGGCTCATAACTAGCGCCATCTGGACCAATACCCGCCACCGGGGTGAACGACTCGCTATAGCTCACATAGGGGGAAACTCCGTTTTCGCCCAGGTACATCGCACCGGCCGTAACAGAGAGGTGTTCGTCATCGTACCCTTCGCTGGAGCTGCCCGTGGTATCGCTAAAATCGTCGCTGCTATCGACATTATCGTAGCGCGCCCCAGCAAGCAGAACCCACTGATCGGCTATGCGCAGTTGGTTTTGAACATAGAGCCCCACTTGGCGGCGATCGACATTATGCTCGGTGGGGTCACCGGTATCCGGCGCCGTAAACGCCGAGTAATCGGGGTTATAGAGATCCACCGTATCGATATTTGTAAAGAAGCTAGAGCCATCACCCAGGGTGCGGAAACTGTCGCGGTTGGTGTAGTTTAAATTCAGTTCTTGATAGCCCGCGCCAACCAATAACGTATTCTCTGTGTTCTCGGTATAAGTACGCGCGATGAGTCGGTTATCAATATTAAACGCATCGTACTGGCCATCCCGGTCAATAATCCCACGGGAAATACTACGTGGCGGCGTTATATACGAATTGGGGTAAACGTTGCGCAGTTCCAAATCCAAATGGGTATAGCGGGCATTCTGCTGAAACTCCCAGGTATCGTTTATCTGGTGTTCCAGCTCATAGCCAATCGCAACCTGGCGCTGATCTAACCGATCATAATCCGGTTGACCAAAATTGGTCGCCGGATCAATTTTCCCAAACGGAGAGTCTTCGAGGGTACCCAGTGCCGGAAAGAACCCATTGGTAGGCACGCCCTGGTCTTTCTGGACGCTAGCAAGGAAGGTGACGGTGGTATCATCGCTAACATCGACCGCCAGGCTAGGCGCAAAGTAATAGCGCTCTTTTTCACTCCCGTTGAGCTCGCCCTCACCATCGCGATAGAGGCCCACTAGGCGATAGCGCACGTCATCGCGCTGCCCCACCGGGCCAGACACATCCACCCCTACCTGGCGATGATCATGGTTACCGGCTTCAACCTGCAGCGCTCCTTGCGGTTCACGGGTGGGCCGTTTACTAATCCCGTTGATCATGCCGCCAGGGGGCGCCTCGCCATAGAGGATTGAGGCAGGCCCTTTCAAAAGATCAACACGTTCAAAGCCAAAGGGCTCACTCATCCACCAGAAATAGCCTCCTGTACGGAAGAGCCGCAAACCATCCTGGTAAGTAGCGCCTTCCGCACTAAACCCACGCAGGAAAAACCAGTCGGCATTGTTGTCATTACCGTAAGGCTGAGACACAACACCGGAGCGGTACTGGAAGGTTTCGTCATATTTATTGACGCCGCGATCCTCAAGCTCCTCCGCACTCACGGTTGAAATAGCGCGAGGCGTTTCTACATCCGGGGTATCCACCTTCAGCGCGGTCGCCGTCACCACAGTGGTCCCCATGTTCACGGCCTCTTCCTGCGCCAGTGCAGCAAAAGGCACAACACACAACGTCCCCCCTAACGACACAGCCAATGCACGGCGAATAGCGACAGACAACGGTGTAGCGGAAAAAGGCGAACGACGCATGTTAAACAAACCTCACTGACAGGCAGAATGGGGGAGAGGAGCACGTGTTTTTATAGTAAGCAAACAGAGGAAGGCGAATGATACGGATTATTATTCACAACTACAACAATCACACGATGTCAAGTTTTCTTAGCCACAACGCCATTTGCAGACTCGCCGCCGTCTTTCCTAAGGAGACTTGTGCTCTTTCGCACTTCTTTTCAAAATTGACTAGCAGTGAAATAAATTGGCGAGGCTTACTTATTCGCCTGCTAGCAAGAAAACGCTTTGGGAAGGTGCCAGATTAGCTATCTGGAACCTTGCTTTAGGTCTAGCTGGCTACCTGAGTCGTGCTCACACATGTTTCAGCTATTGTTGATCGACAACGCAAAACAGCCGGCTACTTTCGAGCTAACAGCGAAGCACATCGCAAAGATGGGTAACTTTCAAAGGACGCGGAGAGACATATGGGAAGGAAGATTGATTTTGAGCCATGGGACTTAAAATCTCTTGCCAGAAGCAAGCAAAAATTAGAAATGGTGGGCCCAGTAGGACTTGAACCTACGACCAAGGGATTATGAAAGCGCCCCAATGCTGCATTAGCTGGCTCACCAGATCATAAGTCGCTGAATTACCAAGCCCTAGATGCTAACTATAGCAAGCTAGGATATGGTGCGGTTGACCGAATGTTAACACCATACGCTAACTCGACCTACTGATTACAATAACCTGCCCTAGCGGCACACGATGACATAAAGATTTTTATTTAATCACTTACGCACACCAAGAAATTTATCTCAACATTTCATGACGTGTTCAAGTGAATACTAAAGCAACTCATCCGGCTATTAAACCAATCAAGTAATAGATTATAATTGACGATAATACTATGAAAATAACTCTTTTCTTCGCAACTAAATTTTCATCGCCTCTTTTTGCTCTACTCCACTCATTTAAAAAATATTCACCAAGCTTATCAGCCAATTCCGTATCAAGTTTATAACACTCCCTAAAATGAAAATCCGAAACTTTTTCTTTATTTAAAACAAGGCTTTCACACAATTTTCTATAACTCTGATAATGTTTCCTAACCACATTAAAAATCAATCTCTCTTCACCTTTCTTTATACTTCTAAACCTAACATTCATTTCTGCGTAGGAATCGAAGAAGCTCATTCTAGCTTCATATACTCGTTCTTCAAAAATCGAAACCTCTCCTTTTATTTTATCTATATCCTTTCTTATTTGTAGTGGTTCAATAAAACCGGACACCAACGTAGGTGGTAATATTGCCACCATAAGCGAGGTGTCTGATGACCAGGA
>NZ_JABUYX010000042.1:0-12163 GCF_014898005.1 Halomonas citrativorans | reverse complement strand
AGTCGAGCCAGTAGGTGTTTAGCGGTGTTACAGCCTGAGTGCGGTACTGGCTGAGGTACTATGAGAAATCCAGGCTAGAATGCTTGCTTAGATACGTACACTTCGTGGCAGTTTCAAGTCACAGCGCACGTTATTGACGGTAGCGGGACAAGAAATTACCGAACCTGTCCAGGGCGTCGCCCAGTTGATCCGCCCAGGGCAGTGTCACAATGCGCACATGATCAGGTTCTGGCCAGTTAAACGCCGTGCCTTGAACCAGTAGAATTTTCTCTTGAAGGAGCAAATCAAGAACCAGCTTCTGGTCATCTTGAACATTGAAGACCTTGGGGTCCAAACGAGGAAACGCATAGAGCGCGCCCTTGGGCGTGACACAGGAAACGCCAGGAATCGCGTTGAGCTTTTCCACCGTGATGTCGCGCTGAGCCAGTAAACGGCCACCTGGCAGGATCAGGTCATTGATCGACTGATAGCCACCCAGTGCGGTCTGAATGGCGTGCTGGGCAGGCACGTTGGCACACAGACGCATGGAG
Source organism: Halomonas citrativorans (assembly GCF_014898005.1). Classification (NCBI taxonomy): domain Bacteria; kingdom Pseudomonadati; phylum Pseudomonadota; class Gammaproteobacteria; order Oceanospirillales; family Halomonadaceae; genus Halomonas; species Halomonas citrativorans. The sequence goes on along the minus strand of NZ_JABUYX010000042.1, from coordinate 11,633 downwards.
GCCAGCATGGTCAGTCCCTGGATAAAATCCTTGGCGCGCTGTTTGGCAATCGTGCCAGAAATCGTCATCCAGCCGGAGCGAAAGCCCGCACAGCGGTAGCTTTTCGACAGCCCGTTCATGGTAATCACTAGCTGGTCATCGTCGGCCAGAGCGCCGGTCGCGGTATGTTCTACGCCGTCATACAGGATCTTGTCGTAGATCTCGTCAGAGAACACCACCAGATTGTGCTCTTTGGCCACGGCCAATACGTCGCGTACCACGGCCGGCGGATAAACCGCACCGGTCGGGTTGTTGGGGTTGATCAGCACGATCGCGCGGGTACGGCTGGTGATCTTGGCGCGGATATCGGCAATGTCCGGCGTCCAGTCGGCCTGCTCATCGCACCTATAGTGCACGCCGTGGCCGCCGGAAAGATGCGCCGCTGCCGTCCATAGTGGATAGTCGGGGGCAGGGATCAGCACTTCGTCGCCGTCGTTTAATAGTGCCTGCATGCACATTACAATCAGTTCGGACACGCCGTTGCCGATGTAAATATCTTCGATGCCAACGCCTGGAATTTTCTTGCGCTGGCACTCCTGCATAATCGCCTTACGCGCCGAGTAGAGGCCTTTGGAATCACAGTAGCCTTGTGCCGTGGGCAGGTTGCGCATCACATCCTGCAAAATCTCTTCTGGTGCTTCAAACCCAAAGGGCGCCGGGTTGCCAATATTCAGCTTTAAAATCCGCTGGCCTTCATCCTCAAGCCGCTTGGCATGATCAAGGACCGGGCCACGGATGTCGTAGCAGACGTTATTGAGCTTGTGAGATTTTTTGAGTTCAGCAGATGACGGCTCGGCGTTTTGTGAGTCCGTATCCTGAAGCTCAGTAGGCGTTTGAAGCTGAGAGGTTTCCATGAGTGATTTATCCAAAAGTGTCCAAAGGCCGTGCGGCGGCGCCGGTCGGTTCATCCATTATGCGTCGGAAAGTGGCTGATTGTCTTCGTCGTTTTGCACAATGGGCGGCGGAATATCGTCCGGTGTTTCCAGCGTTAAACGGCCAAGCTTGCCGTCACGCAGTTCGTGTAGCAGTACTTCGGCGCCACGGTGTAAATCTACCTCGCCACCTGCGCGCAGGCCGCCCCGTTTACCGGCAATTTCTTTCAGGATGGCATAGCCATCAAACCCGGCGATTGCCAGAAAATCAGGCTTCTTCGGACCGTCAGCGTCCACGTCATTATCGACCGGCACTTCATACGTGGGCAATGCTTTGAGTTTGTAACGTGTGGTCAACTCGTCCGGGTAGCGCTTGGCAAGCTCGGCGCTGGTAACAATACCCACGTCGGTATACTCAATGGCGGTATCGCGAATAGCGCCGCTGGCCGCCAGCCGATAGGCGCTGGCCTGGTCTTCAATCTTGGGCCACAGCACGCCAGGCGTGTCGATCAGTGCCACGCGGCCATCAATACGCACTTTCTGCTGGCGCTTGGTGACCGCCGGTTCGTTACCGGTTTTGGCAATTTTACGCCCGGCCAGGCCGTTAATCAGGGTGGATTTACCCACGTTGGGAATCCCCATCACCATCACTCGAACGTCGCGGTCAGCACGTACGTCACCCGCTAATTCGTGGCAAAGTTTGGGAATCTTTTTTAACTCACGCGTATTGGTCGTGGTGATCGCGAGTGCCCGGGTATCGTCTTGGGCATCGAAAAAGGCCACCCATTCCGCGGTGCGCTCTGGGTCTGCCAGGTCCGCCCGGGAGAGTATTTTCAATACTGGCTTATGGCGGGTCAGCTCGGCCAGCATCGGGTTGGCGCTAGAGTAGGGCAGACGTGCGTCGAGTACTTCAATGACCACGTCAATTTCCGGCAGCGCATCCTTTATCTGGCGGCGGGCCTTGTTCATATGTCCGGGGAACCAGCCGAGCATGAGTTTCTCCTACAAGCACAAAAAACGGGCATAAAAAAAGCGAGCAACCATTCTACCAGATGGTGCTCGCCTTGCTGCGATTCGTTAAAGGGGTTAGAGGTAGCGTTTACTCGTCAGGATGAAACTCTAGCGACACTGAGTTAATGCAGTAACGCAACCCTGTGGATGCCGGCGGCCCGTCAGGAAACACATGCCCCAGGTGGGCATCACAGTGGGAGCACACTACTTCTGTGCGCACCATGCCGTGCGTGGTATCGCTATGCTCTTCAACGCAGTTTCTGCCAAGCGGCCTGTCGAAGCTGGGCCAGCCACAACCCGCATCAAATTTGTGCTCGTTTTCAAACAGCGGTGCATGGCAACAAATGCAGTGGTAAATGCCTTGAGCATCGCTTACCTGGTAGTCACCTGTAAAAGGACGTTCGGTGCCTTTCTCGCGTGCAACCCGGTACTGCTCAGGCGTCAGCTGTTCGCGCCACTGTTCGGGGGATTTTTTGATTTTGGCCATTTTAGTGTCTCCTTGCCCTCTGTGACTTGCAGGCTATCGTACTCTTTTCAATTAAGACAGCGTAGTTAAGAAAGCTAGTACTTACCCGAGTTCAGAAGGCGAATAGGGTGTAGCCACCCGCTTGAGTAGGCGTTAAGTAGTAGCAATGAAAGAGATTGGCGTATAGATAGAAAGCAGAGCGATATCATAGGGCTTGACAGAAATGCGTGCTCTGAGTAATATACGCGCCACCTCGACGAGGCAATGAAACGTCCCATTCGTCTAGTGGTCCAGGACACCGCCCTTTCACGGCGGTAACAGGGGTTCGAACCCCCTATGGGACGCCAATTACATCGTTAAGGTATCGGAGTGCGGGAATAGCTCAGTGGTAGAGCATCGCCTTGCCAAGGCGAGGGTCGAGAGTTCGAATCTCTTTTCCCGCTCCAATTTGGTCGTGTGGTTAAGCAAGTGCAGGTCGAGAGCTGGAACGCCAGCCCGGTCGAATCTCTTTTCCCGCTCCAAAACGTCCCATTCGTCTAGTGGTCTAGGACACCGCCCTTTCACGGCGGTAACAGGGGTTCGAACCCCCTATGGGACGCCAATCCGATGGCGAGAAATTGATTAAGCGGGAATAGCTCAGTGGTAGAGCATCGCCTTGCCAAGGCGAGGGTCGAGAGTTCGAATCTCTTTTCCCGCTCCAATCAATAAAATAGATGTTTATACGTCCCATTCGTCTAGTGGCCTAGGACACCGCCCTTTCACGGCGGTAACAGGGGTTCGAACCCCCTATGGGACGCCATCTAGTAAGTGCATGTTTACGTTGCGGGAATAGCTCAGTGGTAGAGCATCGCCTTGCCAAGGCGAGGGTCGAGAGTTCGAATCTCTTTTCCCGCTCCATGTAAACAGTCTCATTTCGTTATCCTTCCTGTTTTACCTTTCCTTCTTGTTATACATATTGCTATCTATCTACTGCTCTTGTTGGCGGCGTTTTGCTGTGCGTGTGTTTTAGAGGCGCGTTTTGAGTGGTGGCTTACGCCCAGACAGTGCTGCCTGAGCGTAAGTCGGTAATGCCGAGTGCTTAACTGAGGGTGAAGTGATTTACCACGCTGCTAAGCGACTGTGAGCGCTGTTTCAGGTCGTGGGCGGAGTTAGCAGTTTGCTGAACCATAGTGGCGTTATCCTGGGTTGACTGGTCAAGCTGTGCGATGGCCACGTTGATCTGTTCAATCCCCTGGGTTTGCTCATGCGTCGCGGCTGTAATGTCGGCGAACAGGTCATTGATGCGTTGGATCTGTTGGTCAATCTGCTGCATCCGCTCTTTAGCGGTCGTCACCAGTGAGGCGCCGTTATCCACCTGTGCATTAGAGGCGTTAATCAACGTTTTGATCTCGTGAGCGGCGGTTGCCGAACGGTTAGCCAACTGGCGTACTTCACTGGCTACCACGGCAAAACCTCGACCATGCTCACCCGCGCGGGCAGCTTCAACCGACGCATTAAGGGCCAAAATGTTGGTCTGGAAAGCAATGCTGTCAATCAGGGTAACAATGTCGGAAATTCTGGCGGCTTCAGCGCTAATTTCCTGCATGGAGGTAACGGCCTGGCCAATGGCTTGTTGGCCAAACTGAGAGGTTTCGCCTGCGTTGCGTACAAGCTCCTTGGCTTGTTCCACGTTTTCGGCATTTTGGCGCACCGTCGCGGTCACTTCTTCCATGCTGGCAGAGGTTTGCTGAAGGGCGGCTGCCTGCTGCTCGGTGCGTGATGAAAGCTCCTGATTGCCTGCGGCAATATCGCCAGAGTCATTGTCTACCGCGGCGCTGGTGGCGTGAATTTCTTGCATCGTTGCATGCAGCTTGTCACGCATTTGCTGAATATCGTAAAGCAGGCTGTTGGTATCGTTAGCGCCCAGGCGAACCCTTGCCGTTAAGTCGCCTTGGGCAATACGTGCTACTACCTCTGCCGCGTAGTCAGGCTCGCCACCCAAACGGCGCAGAATCAACGAGATCATGCCCCAAAAGGCTAGCGTTACCAGTATGCCGCCCACCAGGCCGACTAAAATGGTTTTGGTCAATTGGGCCATAATGGTTTGGCTGATATCGCCCATAAAAATACCGCTGGCAACATACACATCCCACGGGGCGTAGGCTTCGGTGTAAGTATGCACCAGGGGCATTTTGTCGTTGCCGCGGGCGAAGTTAGAGTAGTACTCGGAAAAGCCGTAGCCTGACTCGCGGGCGCTTTCCCGGATCAACGGAAAGATCAGCGTGCCCTTGGGGTCAGTCACCTGGGATAAATCCTGCCCCGTCGGACGTTTGGGGTGGGCAAGCATCTTCAGGTCGCCGCTGAGTGCAAACAGGTAGTTATCATCGACGCCAAAGCGCACGTCACGAATGGCTTCAAACGCCTGGGTTTTGGCTTCATCAAGCGAGAGCTCACCCCGCTTGGCTCGTTCATCAAAATGCTCAAGGGTAGAAATGGCAATGTCTACGGCGGTAACCATGCGCTGCTCACGCTCGTGATAGAGCAGCGTTCGGCTTTGCAGCGCATTCACCGTAATCATGATGGCGAGTATCAGCCATAAAACGGCTACGCCAATCAGCCGTTGGCGGCGCAGAGGAAGCGCTGCCAGGCCGCGTCGGGCGGCGGACGTTGAATGCTCGGTAGTAGCGCCTGGTTGGGCAAAGGTAACAGGGGGCTGGGCGATCATGGTGCTCACTATGGCTTTTTCTCGTTTATAAAATACGTGTTCCCTTGAGTGCCGTGCTATTAAAAGCGAAAGGGCACGCGGATAATACTAAAGTATTAGCCTGCGTGTCGTGCGCGACAAAACGCCGCGAATACTAATTAAAGTGGATGGATTGTTAGCGGTTTAACGAGATAGCCATAGGCGCCATGTTACGCTGGCTTGAAAAAACGACCGAATGCCCCGATATCGTTGCTTCGGACGTATTTTTTGTGCCCCTATTTTTTTGCTGACAGGACATCTTTATGGCCGAACCGGCATTGTCTATCCGTGGCCTTACCAAGGTGTACGGCAACGGCTTTCACGCGTTAAAAGGAATTGATCTCGACGTCCAGCAGGGCGATTTTTTTGCCTTGCTGGGTCCCAACGGCGCGGGTAAATCCACCACCCTGGGTGTGGTGTGTTCATTGGTGCAGAAGTCAGAAGGCAAGGTGTCGATTTTTGGTATCGACATCGACAAGGACTTCGCCAAGGCCAAGTACCAGCTGGGCGTGGTTCCTCAGGAATTCAACTTCAACCAGTTCGAGAAGGTGCTTGATATCGTGCTGGCGCAAGCAGGCTATTACGGCATGACGCGCCGTGAAGCGCTGCCGCGTGCCGAGCAGCTGCTGCGCGACCTGGGCCTGTGGGACAAGCGCAATGGCAACGCTCGCATGCTTTCTGGTGGTATGAAGCGCCGCTTGATGATTGCCCGGGCGCTGATGCACCGGCCCAAACTACTGATTCTGGATGAGCCCACCGCGGGCGTGGATATTGAACTGCGCCGCAGCATGTGGGAATACATGCGCCGCATTAATCAGGATGAAGGCACCACGATCATTCTAACCACCCACTATCTGGAAGAAGCCGAAAGCCTGTGCCGTAATATCGCCATCATCAATCACGGTGAAATTGTCCGTAACACCAGCGTGCGCGAGCTATTGGCCGAGCTGAATACCGAAACCTTCCTGCTGGATCTCGCCGAGCCTGTCACGGCGCCGCCGGTGATCGAAGGGTTTGAGATCAAGCAGATCGAACCGACGCAACTCTCGTTGGTGATTCATCGCGGGCAGCAGTTAAACGATGTGTTCAGTGTATTAAGCGAGCAGGGCATGCAGGTGGTTTCCATGCGCAACAGCGCTAACCGGTTGGAAGAGATGTTTGTGTCAATGGTAGAGGCGGGCAATACAGCCATCGATCAGCGCGCCGAACCCAACAAGGAGACGCAGGCATGAATGCAACACAAACGCTCGTTGCGCTATGGACGCTCGTACTTAAAGAGATCAAACGCTTTACGCGTATCTGGCCGCAAACGCTGCTGCCGCCTTCGATCACCATGGCGATGTACTTCATCATCTTTGGCAACCTGATCGGCTCGCGCATAGGGGATATGGATGGCTTCTCCTACATGGACTTTATCGTCCCCGGCCTGATCATGATGTCGGTCATCACCAACAGCTACTCGAACGTGGCTTCCAGCTTCTTCTCGAACAAGTTTCAGCGTTCGGTAGAAGAGCTAATGGTATCGCCCATGCCCAACTGGGTGATTCTATCCGGGTTTATCCTCGGCGGCATGGCGCGCGGTTTGGGCGTGGGCCTGATCGTTACTATTGTGTCGCTATTTTTCACGCGCTTAACCATCGAGCACCCGCTTTTAACCATCCTGGTGGTGGTGCTAACCTCGGCGCTGTTCTCCATCGGCGGCTTTATCAATGCCCTGCTGGCCAACAAGTTTGATGATATCTCCATTGTGCCGACCTTTATTTTGACGCCGCTGACCTACCTGGGTGGGGTGTTTTACTCCATTTCCATGCTGCCCAATTTCTGGCAGGGCGTGTCAATGCTCAACCCGATTCTGTATATGGTGAACGTCTTCCGCTATGGGTTTTTGGGCGTGTCGGACATTCCCGTTGGCTGGGCGCTGGCGGCTATTTTGGGGTTTATCGTAGTGCTGTTTTTTGCGGCACTGGCCATGCTGGAGCGTGGCAAAGGCATTCGTAGTTAACCGCACGACCGTTTTTATCAAGAGAGCGTTACCCTATGGCACACCGCCCCGATACCTTAGAGCACGCGCCCCTGGGGCGCGAATCCGCCTATCCCGAGCAGTACGATGCCGGGCTGCTGTTCCCTATCCCACGCGCCGCCAACCGCGCACCGCTGGGGATTGAAGAGGGCAAGCTGCCCTTTGTGGGTGAAGATGAGTGGCACGCGTTTGAGGTTTCCTGGCTGAATGCCCGTGGCAAACCCATCGTGGCCGTGGTCCGCTTTCGGCTGCCTGCTGAGTCGCCCAGCCTGATCGAATCCAAATCCTGGAAGCTCTACCTCAACAGCTTTAACCAAACCCGTATGGAAAGCCGCGAGGAAGTGCTTGAAACGTTGCAGCGTGACCTAAGCGCGGTAGCCGGTGCATCGGTCAGCGTGGAGCTACTCGGTGTAGAAGACGCTGAGCTTGCCCCACAGCCGCTACCCGGCGACTGCCTGGACGAGCTGGATATCGAAGTAAGTGATTACACGCCCAGCGCTGCCCATTTGGCGGTAAGCGATGAGGTTGTAGAAGAGACGCTGCACTCGCATTTGCTTAAATCCAACTGCCCGGTGACCGGCCAGCCCGACTGGGGCAGCGTGATGATTCGCTACAAAGGCCCAAAGCTGGATCGCGAAGGGTTACTGCGCTACCTGATCGGCTATCGTCAGCATCAGGATTTTCACGAGCACTGTGTTGAGCACATCTTCACCGACCTGATGCAGCACGCCCAACCTACCGAGCTTCTGGTGCTGGCGCGCTACGTGCGCCGCGGCGGGTTGGATATCAGCCCCTGGCGCGCCACGCCGGGCCTTGCGCCGCCAAGTCCGCTGCGTCTGGCAAGACAGTAAGCGACTGCGCTACAGTAGTGCCTAACTGATTGATAGGATGAAACCAAATGGATGGACTCACGCTACTTCACAGCCGTAGCTCAATGGGCAAGCTGGTTGAGCCTGCGCCCACTGCCGAGCAGATGGATGCGATTTACCAGGCGGCCCTGCGCGCCCCGGACCACAAAGAGCTGCGCCCCTGGCGGTTTATTGAGTTCACTGGGGAAGGGCGTACGCGCCTGGGTGAGCTGTTTGCCGAAGCCGAGTTCCAGGAAGACCCCAGTGCCGACGACGACACGCTAAATTCAGCGCGCAAAAAACCGCTGCGCGCGCCGATGATTATCGCCGTGATCGCCAAGGTAACGCCGGACCTGCCCAAAGTGCCCAAAATGGAGCAGGTAATTTCCGCAGGCTGCGCCGCCCATGGCATTTTGCTGGCCGCCCACGCGCAAGGGCTAGGCGCCATGTGGCGTAGCGGCAAGTACGCTTTTGACCCCGTGGTACGCAAAGGGCTTTCCTTGGAAGAAGATGACGAAGTCGTCGCGTTTATCTACCTGGGACACCTGGGCGGGCGCCACAAGTCTTTGCCTGCGCATAACGTGGCCGACTTCGTAGAGCGCTGGGCGTAAGGAGACCAACCGCCATGCGCAAACCCGGTGTGCCTCACCCACGCTTACCGCTGCCCGAGGGCCAGGAAGACCTGGCCGCCTTTCAAAAGTGGTTAAGCGATGCAATCCCCATGGTTGGCGCCCTGGGGATTGAAGAGATGTCGCTGCACAATCAAACGCTCACTTGGCGGCTCGCCTTGGCGCCTAACCTGAATGACAAAGGCACCGGCTTTGGTGGCGCGCTAAGTGCGCAAACCACACTGCAAGGCTGGTGCTGGGTAACGCTATGGCTACGCAAGCAGGGCATGGCGCGTGATGTAGTGGTCGCTGAAGCCACGCAGCGCTTTCTGGCCCCGGTAACGGGGGATTACCGCCTGGTATGCACGCCAGCAGAGCCTGACGGTGTTGAGAAGCTCACCAAGAAGCTGGCCGAGCGCGGCAAAGGCCGTATTGCGCTTACCCAACAGCTTTACTGTGGAGATGCGCTCTGCCTGGAAGCCCACGGCAACTATGCGGTGTTATCGAGCAGCGATACCTGATGGCAAGCCACTGATTCTGAAAAAGGCTTGCTATTTGGCCGCTTAAACCATAGTATATGCGCCGTTCTGTCGCGAAAGGCACAGCCTAAGTGATTGAACCAAAATGTGGAGGGGTGTCCGAGTGGTCGAAGGAGCACGCCTGGAAAGTGTGTAAGTCGAAAGGCTTCGAGGGTTCGAATCCCTCCCCCTCCGCCACAGAATATAGAAAAAGCCCGCTGAGCAATCAGCGGGCTTTTTTGTGCTTGGGATTTGGCAGCCCAGACTTCCTGCCTTTGCCTACCTTGGTCTTGTTTTCGTCAATACGAAGGTGACAAGGCTTGCTGGCTTCGTTACTGTTAACTTAAGAATCATGAGCTACCGATATGAGTCTGATAGCGACCCAGTGCGGTCATCCCGGCAAATGCTGCTGGCAAGTTCATACGTATTATGCAGCTGGTAAAATGATTGGCAGCTATACTGCAGAAGTTAACTTAGCCTCAAGGGGGCAAGAGGTTAGAGCATGGATGTCGCGCTGGAATACATTCTTGAACGTGCTGGCACGTTCCTCTCGTATCACAGCATTCCAACTAGTCACTGTTACACGTATAAATGGAGTCTAAGCATTGAAGCTATACGAGAACGTAATTATTGGAAATTTTTTGTACGGTTTGGGGCACTCTATTGGCAGTGCTACTAAAGAAAAGCGACAACTATCTGTCATAAATTTGTTGCAGCAAACTCCAGCAGATAAGGAACTTGGGGATATGCTGTTGGAGTTTCCTGGGGTGGTAAGGCTAATTGAGTTTAAGAATCGAGACAGCTCACTCGCTAAGGAAAAAAAAAGATGTGAGCAGCTCAGTATACAGATTGGTGATAGTGAAGAACTACAAAAAATATCTAGGGAAATTCATTGGTATGTTGAAACCAAGCCATTTGAAGAGTTATGCCTTAACAATATCACCCCATATTTAGATGCCTTTTCTGGCAATGAATCTACTCATACGATTGAATCGTTTATCGCAAATATCACTCGCTCAGTAATAGATCCTGAAAATAAAATTCCGTCCTCCAATCTTGAAGCATATCTTGCACTCGTATCTACATGTCAAGGCGATGGAGACGTGGGTACGGGTGGCTTGATTGTGTCAGTAGGTAAAGAGGGAGTGAGGTACCTGCAGTTTACAGATATAATGCAGTTAAGGTTGCAGCATAAAGACTACGTCTTACAAGTTAAAAAAGAGTACGACTCAATTATGAGAAGGCTTCCATCAAAAGAAAAGAAATTAGATAAGGGATATTCTATGGGGAGTGGTAGATAAATGGAAAAGTTCCACTGTCTTGTAGATTCTTCTTTTAATCTTTTAAAAGCCAGCGAAAGAAACCAGTCAGAACTTCAAGGCGCAATCCAAAAAATTGAAAATAGCTCAAAAAATTTAAATAGAACTTCACAAGATATCGAGAGTCGGGTTGCTAGAGCTATGAATAACGCTAGTCATGATTCAGCTGAATATATTGCCCAAAAAGTACTTTCAAGCTTGAACGAGGTGGAAAAAAAGGCAGCTAATGCGTCGACTAGGTTTGAAAAAGCAGCAAAGTTTTCGATTCTAAAAATTGGTGCAATGTTCTTCACTTTCTTCTTATTGGCCGGTGCGCTACTTTGGTTTGCGTTTATAAAAAACATACCGACAATTGATGAAATCAATCGACTAAGAAATGAGAAAGGTATTTTGTTGGATGAATTAGCTTCATTGAAACAGTATGGGGTTGTTGCCAGCTGTGACGGGGAGCCGTGTATACAAGTTGACCTTTCTACTTGGTACGGTGATGAAGAAATTCCTTTCTATAAAATTATTCGTAAGCAATAAACGTGTAACAAAACATTGCAGCGGACAAGCCGCTGAATACGGCGTTAATCAGAACCTCCTTAAAGACAGTTCCTGGCCGACACAAGAATTAACGTGCATAGGTGCTATCGTCCCTTAGCGGATGTTCAATGAAACCGTAATTTGCGGGGGCTTTTAGCCAAAAATGCGCGTTTTTTTGGTGAGGGTTGCATTATGAGTGCGTACATTTATTGAAAAGTATGATGTGAATTTCGGTAAAACAATGGTTTATAAGAAGGCGTTGTATGTTTATGCACCATCTTGAAAAATGATCATAAAGTTAACACGCATGCGCATTTTTCTAACGAGCCTTACGAGGAAAAAATAGCATTTACCCCTTTTTTATAAGTAAATTAGTTGCTTTTGGCAAGGTGGGGCTTCCCAGAAAAACGCGCATGCTCATGAATCAAACTGTTATGTGCACATACAAATGCTCCGCCAAGTGGAGTTGATACAACTAAAGGAGAGGAAAATGAGCAAATGCCACTGGGTAGTAGAGCAGCCATCTGGAGACCATGTCCTAATGAAGGATGGGGAGGAGTGTGGGAGAATTCCTGAGGGGGAGAACACCAGAATGGACGAGGGTATGTAGTGGTCAACTAATACCGGACAGTAATTTAAGATTTTCCTCAGCCACAACGGGAGGCATACCATCGTTAAATGA
>NZ_JABUYX010000041.1:0-12387 GCF_014898005.1 Halomonas citrativorans | reverse complement strand
TGCGCCACGCCATTAAGCATCCCTCGGTCAGACCATCCAGAGCGAGCCACCAGGTGATGCAGCGACTGATGACAGGCCTGAACGTTATACGGATCGACACTGGCGGCGATGGGCTCGATACTCTTGCGTTTCAGCGGCAGCATCAAGCCACGACAGTAATCCTGAAAACCTTGCACCCGATCAGCATGGCCCAGGCGAGGCGCTAGCTCATCAAGATACGTCTCGAAGCGGTCGTGAAGTGCGTCGTTTACCATAATGCGAAATCGCTATACAGAGGACACAATACGTATTGATAACATGTCTATTTATGACACAGTAGTACTAGGCTAAAGCTGAGCACTGGAGGCAGAGCGACAGGTATGGCTTTTTCAATACACAATTGATTCTGCTCTTCGATGCATAGTAGGTTTCTTCGGCACTAAATTAGAAGGCTGGGAGGCGATGAACTCAGCAAGGCCGGCGGTCTCGCGACCAAAGACAGTGGAGGTGAAAGCTTTACGTGGTCCGGTATATGGACCCGAATTGTCAGCCTTTAATAGTGCCTTGGTCGCACCGTCGCGTGCTACTAAGGAATTCCTTTTTAGTTATTGGAGAAATAACCCTTTTGTACTAACGTAAGTTGCCGATGCAGATGGGCTGCTGCCAGCCTGATCGCCTTTCAAAAAAAGTATTCTATGCTAAAGGAGCCCCTGCAATTTGCAAGGTTGGAATGTTGTCCATCGTTGGCATTTGTTACCAATAAACTAAGCGGGGGACCCCTTCATGTATTTACGTACTTTTTTTGTAGGAACTGTTGCATTGTTGTTAGCAGTCTTTCCATTCATCACGGCAAGTAAAGCCATGGACGAAACGCAATTGCATAATGCGGCTAAACAAAATGATGCTTCCCTTGTCACTCGACTCTTGGCGGAGGGTGCGGAAATAGACGCGCATAATAGCAGTGGTGCGACAGCGTTGTTAATAGCCTCCCGCACCAACGCAGTCGAAGCGGCCAGGGTCCTCATCGAGTCTGGGGCTGATGTCAATGCGAAGGACAACATCCTCGACAGCCCCTATCTCTATGCAGGTGCGCGCTGTCATTTGGAGATCCTCAGGATGACGCTGACGCATGGAGCTGACCTGAAAAGCACTAACCATTACGGCGGGACGGCGCTTATCCCAGCCGCGGAGCGCAGGCATGTTGAGACGGTACGAACTTTGATTGAGGCAGGGGTTGACGTAGATCACGTTAACAATCTTCATTGGACCGCGCTGCTGGAGGCAATCATCTTGGGCGATGGGCAGGCCCACCATCGGAAAATCGTAGAGTTGTTAGTTGAGGCAGGCGCTAATGTTAACTTGGCGGATGGTAACGGCGTGACGCCACTGCAGCATGCAAGCGGTGCTAACTATCAGGATATCGAAAAAATCCTTATCGCTTCTGGCGCCCGCTAATATAAGGCCTAACCGCCACTTTTTTGTCAGCTAGTCATGCAAATAGCCAACGAGCTTGAAAAATAAAGCGACTCAAGGCCTGCTCAAGGTCATGGCTAAGCATTATTCATTGCTTTAAGGCTTACAGATAGCAAACTCTTAAGTTTAGATTCTTCCAAGTTATGATTAGCGTTAAGGCCTTGCAACAAGGATAAGAAGAGGGCTAGTGCTAACGGTGCTACTGAGTTTCTGGAATTTCACCTGGTACGCGGTATCTGACACTTTCTGCTTGCTGCTCTTCATAGCGTTTATTTTCATCGTCCGGCACAACGCCAAGTACGGTTTCTTTTGAGCCGTCTGGCCAGGTATACGTCGTGCATCCCGCTAGCGACGCCATTGCTATTAACGCCAGAAAAGCCACTATCCCGGTGGTGAGACGATATTGCAGCATAAAATTATTCCCTGTATTACGTTGGATTAATGAAAAGAATACGGAATTGTAGCAGTGACTATAGGGCTCATGTCAGCGGGTTGTAAATCGTCTTTTGTGTTGTGCGTACGAATAACCGTTTAAAAATAAATGTCTACACTGATATAGAGCGATAATACTGTATGGGGTGTGAGGGTATTTCGTTGGTTGACGATAGGCTTGGAGGAAAAGCCGGGGGGGGGCTCTTGAGACAAGTTAGCCCTTATCTAGCTGCTAATATAAGGTAACCATGGATAGATTGGCTTGTATCGAAGAGGTCTTTAATAGCCGATAGGGATACTGCCGACGAAAATGTAAGGATACATGATGCACTCATCGACAGAGCGCCGCTTGGTATGGCTTTCACGCTTAACGTTATTGGGAACGCTGCTGACTATTGTCGTTATCTTGGTCGGTGCCTGGACGCGTTTAGTGGACGCGGGGTTAGGTTGCCCGGATTGGCCTGGTTGCTATGGTCGCTTGCTCGTTCCTGATGGTGAGCATGCTGCTCTACGCCATCCCGATGCCCCCCTGGATGTTGCAAAAGCCTGGGTGGAAATGGTGCATCGTTATGTAGCTACTCTTCTCGGAATATTGGTTCTAAGCGTTTTAGTGCTTGGCTGGCCACTTCGCAATACTCGCCATTACCCTTGGTGCATTAGCGTGCTTCTAGTTGCCGCTATCATTATACAAGGGGGCTTTGGTGCATTTACCGTGACCCTCAAGCTTTGGCCTCAAGTGGTTACTTTACATTTGCTGGGCGGGCTAAGCGTATTGCTGCTCTTTTTCTGGCTGCATCTCAGGCTAACCAGTATTTCTGAGAAAAAGGTCATGGGAGCAAACTGCTTTAATGTTTTTTGGGGTTTAGCCGCCGTGCTATTGATTTTGCAGCTTGGTTTGGGGGGCTGGGTAACAAGTAACTATTCAGGTATGGCTTGCCAAGGGTTCCCTGCTTGTAATGGCCAGTGGTGGCCAACCATGGATCTTAGTGAAGGTTTCCATCTGACTCAAACGGTTGGCCCCAATTACCTGCATGGACAGCTGCATGCAGAAGCTCGGGTCGCGATTCACTATATGCATCGGCTAGGGGCGCTGTTGCTGGGTGTGTCACTCCTGATGCTTTGGTATCGATATCGCCACAACCCAAGTGTCGCTCGGGCGCTTGTATTTGTTATTGGGGTCTATGCGCTGCAGGTTGTACTTGGCATAGCCAACGTGTTGATGTGGTTGCCTTTGTGGTTGGCACTTGCGCATACTGCAGGGGCCGTTTTACTCGTGATTGGCATGGTGCGGGCTTGGTGGTGCGTGTGCTTGGGCGAGCGATAGAAGATAAGAGTTCAAATTTAAAATGATGTATAATTCCTGTTTAGTTTTTTGATGTACGACGGAGAGCATTATGAATTCGGTCAGCGCACTGATGGCGCTTACATTAGCGCTTGCTGTCATTGCGGCTTTATCCATGTACGCGCTTAAACTGCGCAAAGAGGTAAAACGCCGTGAAGCATTCCGCTTGGATGAAGATTTAAGGGCCCAGCAAAATAGCCTTGAAAATTTGGATTATGTAACAAGTGCATTGGTCCAAGGGCAGGTAGACATTACCGAAGGTTCATGGCGCTGTAAGGTGCTGCTTGAAATTGTTGATGCCAATCTTGCAGAGCATCCTGATTTTAAAGCCTTTTCTGAGGTTTATAACCGGACGCAGCATCTTAAAACGCACTCTGCTCGTGCCAATTTAACGCCCCGTGAGCGCATGAGCGAAGATAAGCAGCGTTTGGAAGTTGAGCGTGATATGAAGCCCGCGGTTCTGGCTGCTGCAGAAGCCGTTATAAAATGGCGTGCACAAGGTGGACCTGAGCTGTATAAAGGCGAAAATAAGAAGTAAGTTTGGTTTATTTTAGTGCGGCAATATGTTTTTTTGGTGCCGGATGTGGCAGTTTTGCTATGCTTGATATGTCGATGTTGGCAAGAAGTTGATATGTCGGCATTGTTGCCTTCAATGGTTAAAGCGTAATAATAGGCAGATTGTTCAATTCAGGCAGGGGAACGCCCGCGTGGTTAAAATTGAACAAGCGAAAAATGGATGCTCTCGCAATAAGAAGCATTGGATAGATTTGGCTATACGGCTAAGTCAGCATTGGATCAAGAAGGAGTCTTGTATGAAAAAGTCAACGACTGGGTTGCTAATCGGTTCCGCCTTGGTAGTGGGCCTTTCAGGCTGTGCCACTTCCGCTAATCAATCTTCTGGCCAAGCTGGTGCTAGCAGCAGTGACCGTAGCTGGTATCAGCACCCTGCTGTTTGCGGTCTGGCGGGAAGTTTGATTGGCGGTAGCATCGGCTATGCCACTAGCAGCTCTTCTGATGAAGATAGCGGTGCGGCAACGGGTGCTGTCGCTGGCGCTGCAATCGGTGGCCTGCTGTGTGCTGATCGTACGCCTGAGCCGGTAGCTCCGCAGTGCCCGACATACGGTGAAGTGCCTGCTGGTGTTGCCGTTGATGCGCAAGGTTGTCCGCTGGACTCCGATAATGACGGCGTGCCGGACTATCGTGACCAGTGTCCGGGTACCCCCGCTGGTGTAGAAGTAGACGCAGTAGGTTGCCCGCTAGACTCCGACGGTGACGGCGTGCCGGATTACCGTGACCAGTGCCCCAATACGCCAGCTGGCACCGAAGTAAACGCGCTGGGTTGCCCAGATAGCGTTGTTCTTCAAGACGTTAACTTCGAGTTTGATTCTGCTCAGTTGACCGATAATGCCCGTAACATCCTGAACGGTGTTGCTGAGCGTCTGGTTAATAACCCCGATGTGCGTGTAAGCATCGATGGTTATACCGATTCACGTGGTACAGCTGCTTATAACAAAGGCTTATCTCAGCGTCGTGCTGAATCTGTGACTGCTTATCTTGCTCAGCGTGGCGTAGAAGCTAACCGCATGCGTGCTGTTGGTTACGGTGAAGAGAATCCGATCGCTACGAACGAGACTGATGAAGGTCGCGCACTGAACCGCCGTGTTGAAATTGACGAGTGGAACTAATACGCAGACTGCTTGGGCGCTAAACGTGTAGTGCTTTTGCTGGATGTGCCGCACATTTACTGTGCGTATCGACGGGAGGCGTATGCCTCCCGTTTTTATTTTCTGCGGCGCTCAAGTCTGTTAGGCTACGCGCTTGTATAACGTTGTATCACTTATTAAACGCCACGATCATTGATAGCGAAATGTGATCCTTGGTATGGATCACCACTGCGCTCAAGGAATACTGAATGCCCATTGTGACACTACCTGACGGTAGCCAAAGAACATTTGAAGCACCACTTTCCATTATGCAGCTTGCAGAATCCATTGGCCCTGGTTTGGCTAAGGCCTGCGTTGCAGGGCGGATAGATGGCGTTTTAGTCGATGCTGCAGATGTTATCGAGCACGATGCAAACGTAGCGATTATTACTGCGCGTGACCCAGACGGCGTGGAGATCATTCGTCACTCCTGCGCGCATTTGATTGGTCATGCGGTAAAGCAGCTTTACCCGGACGCTAAAATGGCGATTGGGCCGGTCATTGATAACGGCTTTTATTATGATGTCGACTTTGGTCGTTCAATTACGCCAGAAGATTTAGAGGCAATTGAAAAACGTATGCAAGCGCTAATAGAGCGCGAGTACGATGTTGTCCGTGAATATGTTGATCGCGATAAAGCAATGTCGACGTTTTCTCAGCGTGATGAAACGTATAAACAGGAAATTATTCACGATATTCCTGACGGTGCGGATATCCGGCTTTATCATCATGAAGAGTACACGGATATGTGCCGTGGCCCTCATGTGCCTAATACCCGCCATCTAAAAGCGTTTAAGTTGACGAAGCTTGCCGGCGCCTATTGGCGCGGGGATGCTTCAAATCCCATGCTGACGCGTATTTATGGCACTGCCTGGGGCGATAAAAAGCAGCTGAAAGCGTACTTGAAGCGGCTTGAAGAGGCTGAAAAACGCGATCACCGTAAGCTTGCGCGCCGTCTTGATCTCTTCCATATGCAGGAAGAGGCGCCAGGGATGGTGTTTTGGCATCCGAACGGTTGGGCGTTATGGCAGCAGATCGAACAGTATATGCGAGGCGTTTATAAAGACGGCGGTTACCAGGAAATTCGCTGCCCGCAAATAATGGACGTATCGTTGTGGAAAAAATCAGGACATTGGGATAATTACGCGGACGGTATGTTCTTTACCGAATCCGAGAAGCGCGAGTATGCTCTCAAGCCCATGAATTGCCCTGGCCATGTGCAGGTGTTTAATTCCGGGTTGCGTAGCTACCGTGAGCTTCCGGTTCGCTTTGGTGAGTTTGGTGGTTGTCATCGTAACGAGCCCTCTGGCGCTTTGCATGGCATTATGCGTGTTCGTGCGTTTACTCAAGATGATGGTCATGTGTTTTGCACCGAAGCCCAGGTTGAGCCCGAGGTCACCAGCTTTCATCGCCAGGCGCTTAAGGTCTATACCGATTTTGGGTTTGAAGATATTGCCATTAAAATTGCGCTTCGCCCTGAGAAAAGAATTGGTAGTGATGACGTTTGGGATGAGGCGGAAGATGCGTTGCGTCGCGCGTTAAAAGCGTGTGATGTCGAATGGCAGGAGCTCCCTGGTGAAGGTGCGTTCTATGGCCCCAAGATTGAATACCATATGAAAGATTGCTTGGGGCGCGAGTGGCAGGTGGGCACCATGCAGGTTGATTTCATGATGCCCGAGCGTTTAGGTGCTCAATATGTGACTGAAGAGGGCGAACGTAAGCCGCCGGTCATGTTGCACCGTGCTATAGTAGGCTCAATGGAGCGCTTCATTGGTATCTTGATTGAACATTATGCGGGCGCTATGCCATTATGGTTGGCACCTCAGCAGGCGGTAGTGATGACAATCACCGATGCGCAGCGTGATTACGCTCTTGAATTAGAGCAACGTCTGCAAAAAAGTGGCTTACGAGCTAAAGCGGACTTGAGGAACGAGAAGATCGGCTTTAAAATCCGTGAGCATACGTTACAGAAAATTCCCTATCTCCTTGTGGTGGGAGATAAGGAAGTCGAAGCTGACTCAGTGGCCGTGCGAACTCGCAGCGGCGAAAACCTCGGCACAATGACAGTCGATGCACTTATCGAGCGTCTTGGTGCGGAGCGAGCAGCCCTGGCGACATCGTCAATTGCCTAAGGAGACGGAACGATCAAGCGAAGCAATCAGCGCGGGCGTCCAGCAGACAAACGCCCACCAATGAACGAGCGAATTACCGAAGAAGAAGTGCGTTTAATCGATGCTGAAGGTGAGCAGTTGGGCGTTGTGCCTACCACCGAAGCGATTGAGCGTGCAGAAACTGCCGGTTTAGACCTCGTGCAAATTTCGAATGCCGATCCCATTGTCTGTAAGATTATGGATTACGGTAAATTCGTTTTTGAGACGAAGAAGCAGAAAGCGGCTCAAAAGAAAAAGCAAAAGCAAATCCAGGTTAAGGAAGTTAAATTCCGTCCTGGCACCGACGAAGGCGATTATCAGGTAAAATTGAAAAACCTGATGCGCTTTTTGGAAGGTGGTGACAAGGGTAAGGTCACTTTGCGCTTCCGTGGTCGTGAAATGGCGCACCAGGACATCGGCCGCAAGCTGATGGAAAGGATCGCGGCAGACCTGGAAGAGATCGGAACGGTGGAATCCTTCCCGAAAATGGAAGGCCGCCAGATGATCATGATTCTTGCCCCGAAAAAGAAGTGATCCAACGGCGAAACCAACGGGCCATCGCGTAGGTGATGGTCGGCCCTGGATTTTCTAAAAAATATCGAGCGGAGTTTTCTCATGCCGAAAATCAAAAGCAACAGCGGCGCTGCAAAGCGCTTTAAAAAGACCGCTAATGGCTTCAAGCACAAGCAGTCTCACCGTAGCCACATCCTGACCAAAAAATCGACTAAGCGTAAGCGTCAGCTGCGTGGAATGAAGCAGGTTCACGCTGCTGATAAAGCGCTGATCCAGCGCATGCTGCCAAACCTATAAGTCGTTTTTTTGTCTGAGTGCTTAAAGCCTCAGCTATAAAGTCAGGAGTGTGTTATGACTCGTGTTAAGCGTGGTGTAGTTGCCCGTCGTCGCCATAAAAAAGTATTGAAGCAGGCTAAAGGTTACTACGGTGCCCGTTCGCGTGTTTTCCGTGTAGCTAAACAGGCCGTTATCAAAGCAGGTCAGTATGCTTATCGTGACCGCCGCAACCGTAAGCGTCAGTTCCGTGCGCTGTGGATTCAGCGTATTAACGCTGCTGCACGCATCAACGGTATGTCTTACAGCCGCTTTGTTGGCGGTTTGAAGAAAGCCGGCATCGAAATTGACCGTAAAGTATTGGCTGATCTGGCTGTACACGAAAAAGCCGCATTTGCTGCTATCGTGGAAAAAGCCAAGGCTGCCCAATAACGTCATAGCTGTGCAAATGCCAGCGTGAATTGACGAAGGTCATTTCAGTGTGACCCGCAGGGGAAGAGCAGCCGCTCTTCCCCTGTTTTTTTGTCACCTTCAATGTGCGACACCCTCATAAAAGGGAACCGCTTAATTCGGAGTGAAACGGATGGACCACCTTCCTACTCTGGTGTCTGAAGCACGTGATGCCATTCAGGCTTCGCAAGATGTTGCTTCGCTGGATGAGTTGCGAGTTCGCTATTTAGGCAAAAAAGGCGAAGTAACGGCTTTGCTGAAAGGGTTAGGCAAGCTAACAGCCGAAGAGCGCCCGGCTGCTGGCGAACGCATTAACCAGGCAAAGCAAACATTGGCTAATGAAATTGACGCTAAGCGCCAGCAGCTTGAAAACGCAGCATTGAATGCACGGTTGGCCGCTGAGCGCATCGATGTTACGTTGCCGGGCCGTGGGCAGGCCAGTGGTGGCTTGCACCCGGTTACGCGTACGCTTGAACGTATCGAAAGCTTATTTACGCGTATCGGTTATGACGTCGCGGTAGGACCAGAAATTGAAGATGACTATCACAATTTCGAAGCGCTCAATATTCCTGCGCATCACCCGGCACGCGGCATGGCGGATACGTTCTATTTTGATGCAACGCGGCTGTTAAGAACGCACACTTCACCCGTTCAAGTGCGCACAATGAAAGAGAGCGAGCCGCCCATTCGGATTGTGTGCCCCGGACGCGTTTATCGTAGCGACTCCGACCTGACGCATACGCCTATGTTTCACCAAGTGGAAGGACTGCTGGTGGACGAAGGGGTTAGCTTTGCTGACCTAAAGGGCACGATTGAAGACTTTCTGCAGGCGTTTTTTGAGCGGGACTACCTTTCTGTTCGCTTCCGCCCTTCGTATTTTCCATTTACCGAGCCTTCTGCTGAAGTCGATATCCAATGCGTTATGTGCAGCGGTTCAGGCTGCCGTGTTTGCTCGCATAGTGGCTGGCTGGAAGTAATGGGTTGCGGCATGGTACATCCTGAAGTTTTCCGCCACTCGGGTATTGATACTGAACGCTATACCGGCTTTGCCTTTGGCATGGGGGCTGAGCGCTTAGCGATGCTGCGTTACGGTGTAAACGACTTGCGCCTGTTCTTTGAAAACGACCTGCGCTTCTTGCGCCAATTCGCTTAAGACCGCTGCCGAACACAGGAACGATCATGAAATTTTCAGAACAGTGGCTGCGCGAATGGGTATCACCGCAGCTGGACACGCAGGCGATTGCTGATCAGATCACGATGGCCGGCTTGGAAGTCGATGCAGTTGAAGCCGTAGCCGCTGCGTTTAGCGGCGTTGTCGTTGCTGAGGTGCTTACCAAAGAGAAGCACCCGGATGCCGACAAATTAAACGTATGTACCGTTAATGATGGCTCGGGTGAACCGGTGCAGGTGGTGTGCGGTGCAGCAAACGTGGATATCGGCCAGAAGATTCCTTTTGCTCAGGTAGGGGGCGTGCTGCCAGGCGATTTCAAAATCAAGAAGGCCAAGCTGCGCGGTGTAGAGTCACGCGGCATGATTTGTTCAGCATCGGAACTTGGGCTTGAGGAAGAAACCTCGCCTGGTATTCTGGTATTGGCTAATTCTGCGCCTGTTGGCGTCGATTTTCGCGAATATATGCACCTCAATGATATGACCATTGAGGTGGATCTTACGCCTAACCGCGGAGATTGCTTAAGTGTCAAAGGGCTTGCCCGTGAGGTGGGCGTACTTAATCGGTTAGCCGTAACGCCACCGGTCATTGAACCTGCCGCGGCTGTAATAGATGACACCTTTGCAGTCAGCGTTGAAGCACCTGAGCAGTGTCCTCGCTATGTGGGTCGCCTCATCAAGGGCATTAATGTAAAAGCGGAAACACCGCTTTGGATGGTAGAGCGTCTGCGTCGTAGCGGTATCCGTTCCATTGATCCTGTGGTGGACGTTACTAATTACGTCATGCTGGAGCTTGGCCAGCCGATGCACGCGTTTGATCGCGATAATTTGAACGGTCGCATCGTTGTGCGCATGGCGAAAGAGGGGGAGCGGCTAACCTTGCTGGATGGGCAAGACGTTGCCCTGCGCCCCGGAACATTAATGATTGCCGATGAGGCGGGTCCGCTTGCCATGGCGGGAGTCATGGGCGGAGAGAATTCTGGGGTTAACGAAACTACCCAGACGATTTTCCTGGAGTCGGCATTTTTTACACCACTGGCGATTGCGGGTAAGGCGCGCTCTTACGGTTTGCACACCGATGCGTCACACCGGTTTGAGCGTGGCGTGGACCCTGAGCTTGCTACAGCGGCCATTGAGCGTGCGACACGCTTACTGTTGGATATTTGTGGCGGCCAGCCTGGCCCTGTCACTGCATGCGTCAGTGAAGAGCATGTGCCTGCTTCTCGCACTATTTTGCTGCGTGAAGCGCGTTTGGAAAGTGCGCTTTCCAAGAAATTGGCCAATGAAGATGTCACCGACATTCTGACGCGTTTGGGTCTTGAGGTGAGTCAGCAGGCTGAAGGCTGGTCGGCTGTTGCGCCTAGCTGGCGTTTCGATGTCGCGATTGAAGAAGACCTGATCGAAGAGATCGCCCGAATTCATGGCTACAATAATCTGCCTGTTCGTCGCCCGGCTGCACGGTTAGCGCTGCGCTCTGCAGATGAAGCAACACTCACCCAAGCGCAGTTGCGTCGCCAAATGGTCGCTCGTGGTTTCCAGGAGGCGATTACTTATAGCTTTGTGGCTCCCGAGCTTCAGGCCGCTATATTGCCTGATGCCGTCTCTCCGGTGCTTGCTAACCCCATTTCAGCGGATCTCTCAGTGATGCGGGCCAGTCTTTTCCCGGGGCTGGTGCGGGCCATGGAGCATAACTTAAACCGTCAGCAAACCCGTGTTCGCCTGTTCGAAACGGGGCTGGTATTTAATGGCGAGCTGGATCAACTGTCCCAGGTTCCCATGATGGGGGCGTTAGTCTGTGGTAGTCGGGAAACGGAAGGCTGGGCAGGTTCTAAAGAGCGTATCGACTTTTACGATCTCAAAGGGGATCTTGAAAGCCTTTTAGCCTTGGGTGGCAATCTTGATGCGTGGCGCTTTGAGCCAGCCGAGCATCCAGCGCTTCACCCCGGCCAGAGTGCTGAAATACAGTACAACGGCGAGCATGCCGGTTGGATTGGGACTTTGCACCCGCAAGTGCGCGCCAAGCTGGGCCTTAAAGTGGATGCGGTACTCTTTGAAGTACGCCTGGATACGTTAAGCCAAGGGCAGATCCCGGCCTTTGAAGCGTTATCACGTTATCCTGAAGTGCGACGCGATCTGGCGTTTATCGTAAAGCAAGTGGTGCCCGTTCAGGCTCTACTGGATTGCGCTAAAGAAAAAGCCGGTGATTACTTAAAAGACATTACGCTATTTGATGTCTATGCTGGTAAAGGCGTGGCGGACGACCATAAGAGTATTGCGTTAGGCTTGACCTGGCAGCATCCTTCACGCACGCTAAACGATGAAGAAATCAACCAGTTGGTAGATTCCATCGTGACACAAGTGCGTGTCCAGTTGGAGGCTGAGCTACGCGGCTGACAATAATATGCCACGACACGGCGCTTATCACGTTCTTGGCAATGCGTTTGCTACAAGGAGGGTCCTATGGGTGCGTTGACCAAAGCAGAGCTGGCAGAGCATTTACATACTGAGCTGGCACTGTCTAAACGAGAAGCAAAAACCATGGTCGAAGCTTTTTTCGAAGAGATTCGAGCCTGCTTACGAGAAAATGAACAGGTTAAGCTGTCTGGGTTTGGTAACTTTGATTTGCGTGATAAGCGTGAACGGCCGGGCCGTAACCCAAAAACCGGTGAAGAAATACCTATTTCTGCCCGCCGTGTTGTGACCTTTCGACCAGGTCAAAAATTAAAGCAGCAAGTCGAGCACTATGTGAAAACCAAGTAGTCCTTGATGTTAATGACCTACCCGTAGCGTCGTTTTCGCTATATAACGGAGTGCCTTTGGGCGCTCCGTTTTTTTATGGTGCGCCAGGCATGGCGCGCAGCGCCTTAACAGGCGCTATTCCTGAGGGTGGTGCCTCAGGATGACT
>NZ_JABUYX010000040.1:0-12414 GCF_014898005.1 Halomonas citrativorans | reverse complement strand
CGGACTAGGGACGCTCTCGCGCCCCTCGCTATCCATCCTCGCACTAGAAGTACGAGGTTTTTCGCGATGTTCGATAAGAAAATATGTTTTAAATCATCTACCCTCGCTCAGCCCTTCCCTGGCGTATGTTTCAATTCTTAAAGACAACGTTAGCCACGTCTTTATAGCGGTTAGCGAAGTGTACCGTCATACCTTTCTTAAGATAATCAGGGAGCTCTTCGTAATCGCGGCGGTTGGCCTCGGGCAGTATCACCTCAAAAATGTCGCTACGCCGGGCAGCAATCACTTTCTCACGAATGCCGCCAACAGGAAGCACCTGACCGGTCAGGGTGAGCTCTCCCGTCATTGCCAGTGGCCGCGTAATGGGCTGATGCTTGGCGAGCGAGAGTAGCGCGGTGGTCATGGTGACACCCGCCGAAGGGCCATCCTTGGGTGTTGCGCCCTCGGGCACATGCAGGTGAACAAACGCTGAATCAAAGAAGTCAGTATCTGCGCCATACTCCTGCAGGTGGCCCAGGGTGTAGCTGTAGGCAATGTTGGCAGACTCTTTCATGACATCGCCAAGCTTACCGGTTAGCTTGAATCCCCGGTCCAGCGCGTGAACTTTACCCGCTTCAATGGGCAAGGTAGCCCCGCCCATTGATGTCCAGGCAAGCCCTGTCACCACGCCTTCGCCTTTGAGGGCTTTTTCCTTACGGAAAAGAGGCGCTCCCAAAAACTCCTCCAGGTTATTGACCGAAATCTTGACGGTTTCGATCTCCTCTTCCAGGAGCTTAACCGCCGCTTTACGTACAATACGGTGAAGCTGCTTTTCGAGTTGCCGAACGCCAGCCTCACGGGCGTAGCCTTCAATAACCTGCTTTAACGCCGCCTCGGTTAAGTTGATGCGCTTTTTAGGCATGTTATTGCGCTTAAGAAGCTTCGGCCACAGGTGGTGCTTGGCAATCGCCTGCTTCTCTTCCGCGATATAACCTGAAAGGCGAATTTGCTCCATGCGGTCCAAAAGCGGGCCGGGGATCGAGTCCAGCGTGTTGGCCGTGCAGATAAACAGCACCTTGGAAAGGTCCATCCGGACATCCAGATAGTGGTCCAGGAAGTCGACATTCTGCTCAGGGTCTAACACCTCAAGCAGCGCTGAGGCGGGGTCCCCCTGGAACGACTGCCCCAGCTTGTCGATTTCATCCAGCATGATCACCGGGTTCTCGACTTCGACTTCTTTAAATGCCTGCACCAGCTTACCGGGCATGGCGCCCACATAGGTACGGCGATGGCCCTTAATCTCGGCTTCATCGCGCATTCCGCCGACAGAAAAACGATAAAACTCGCGGCCCAGCGCCTCTGCGATAGAGCGGCCAATAGACGTCTTACCAACCCCTGGCGGGCCTACCAGCAGTACGATGGAACCGCCTACATCGCCTTTAAATGTGCCTTCCGCGAGGAACTCGACAATACGTTCTTTCACGTCCTGCAAACCATCGTGATCGCGGTTTAACACTTCACGCGCATGGCTTAGGTCAAGCTTATCCTGGCTGGTGACCCCCCAGGGCAATGACGTTAGCCAATCCAGGTAGTTGCGGGTCGTACCGTACTCGGGTGACCCGGTTTCCAGCACGCTTAGCTTATTCAGCTCATCATCGATACGGCTCTGGACACGCTCGGGAACGACCAGCGACTCCAAACGGCCTTTAAAGGTATCAACGTCGTTTTCGCGGTCATCCTTGGAAATACCCAGCTCACGCTGAATGACCTTTAACTGCTCGCGCAGGAAGAATTCACGCTGCCGATCCTGCATTTGCGCATTAACCTGCTCACTGATCTCGCTTTGCAGTTGCGCGACTTCAATTTCCTTACGCAGCAGTGGCAGCACCTTGTGCATCCGCTCTTCTACCGGCAACGTATTCAGCACATCCTGAAGCTCAGGGCCTTTGGCTGACGTAATCGCGGCGGCAAAATCGGTAAGGGGGCCTGGCTGATGAGGGCTAAAGCGGTTCAGATAGTGCTTTAACTCTTCGCCATACAGCGGATTAATCGGCAGCAACTCTTTGATGCCGTTAATAATCGCCATGGCATACGCACGCGTCTCCTCGTTTTCCGCATCAACAGGCTCTTTGGGATAGGTAACTTCAACGAGATACGGCGGCTCTTTAGACAACCAGCGTTTGATTTGAAAACGCTGCACGCCTTGGGCAATAAACTGAATCTGCTGGTCCTCGCCCTTTAGTTTATGCACTTTAACGGCGGTGCCAATCTCGGGAAAATCGTCGTGACCCAACGACTCCACACCGCCCTCGCCCACAAAGGCAACGCCCAATGTTTTATGAGGCGTATTGCCTACGCGACGCATGGTCTCTTCCCAGCGTTCACGATTAATGACCAGTGGCTGAACCTGGGCGGGGAAAAAAGGGCGGTTATGAATGGGCAGTAAATAAATGCGTTCAGGCAGCATATCACTGGCAGGAACCAACGAGTTTGTCCGCTCGCCATCGGAGCGATGATGCTCTTCTTCACCTATATGGTCAGTCTCAGCAGATGACGGGACATCTTCTCCCAGCCAGCCGAGATTGTCGTCATCGCGGTCGTACTCCTGGTCGCTCATATACCCTCCGGTAAACAGTGACTAGCGGATATACCGCTTAGCATTGCTTATGGAATGCGGGCAACAGGCTTAAACTTCAACCCTTGGCGCCGTCTATTGCGACCAGAGGTCCGGCATGGGACGACCGTTAACACGCCACTTCCCGCGTATCACGTCAAACTGCAGCTCACGGGTTCCTAACGGCAAGCCCAGCCATAAGGCAACTACCGTCGGTGCATCATGCCAAATAAAATCGCCGTCAAGGCGTTCAAGCCAACGGGCACGCTCTTCCTGCTTATCAAGCAAAGTGACATTGAGCTGATCCAGCTTTCGAGCATCGAAGAAGAGCGCGCCATCAGCGTCAACGCGAAGCCCCAGCAGCGGGCTATCCACATCTACGGTGATAACATCCAATCGCGGAGAGTCACTCAATATTTGCAGTAGGTCAGGTTCAAGTCGGGATAACAACCCCTCGGCCATCGGCAAGCTGGCATCTCCCCAAGCAGCCTCCTGGCGCAGCCGACGGATAGCCTGACGTATCGCATCAGCGTTAAGGCGTGATAGCTCCATGGCAATATGCCCATTAAGCAGCGCCGTATCGGGTGCCTCCGTAGGCACCATAACGTCGCCCATAATGAGTTCGCCAGTGAGACGCAATTCACTTTCATCCAGCACCATGTAGCTGTGTATATCCAGCGGTGCCAGTTTTACGTCATAGGCTGGGTAGTGAAGTGACAAGGCATCAACATGCAGATGGTCGCGCTGAGCGAAGTGGTGGGCATCTTCAATATAGGTGTAACGGCTTTCAAGCAGCAGCGGTCCCAGGGTTAACTGTGCCGCGCCATCGGTTAGCGCCAACTGGTCCATACGAACGCGTAATCGCCAATCGCCAAACACGCCCTCCAACCGCAGCCGCCCTCCACGGACCTCAAGCTCCCGCCCGCTTTGCTGAATAATAAACGGCGCCAGCGCCAGCTGTAGCTCACTATGCCCACTAAGCGTGTGGTAACGGCCTTTCCAACGTGGTGCAGAGGTGGCAGTCACCTCCCCTACCGCCTGCTGTAACGCCGAATCCAGCCGGGGCAGAAACGTACCTTCAACGTCCGTGCTTAAAATACCGTGACGTGCACGGTAAGTAAGCTCCAACTGCCAGGGGCGTCCCAGCAAGGGGGAAAGCAGCAGGCGACCCTGAGAACTTAACCACCCCTGGCTGCGCTCGACGCGAGACACGCGCCACTCGCCCCGTGCCTCCAGGTCTTCCAGCGCTTGGCGGAGGCTGCGCTCAAACAGCACGCTGGATAGCAGTTGCCCCACCATCCAAACAATGGCTAATGCGGCCAAAATAGGGACAATTAAGCGTTCCTTGCGCATGCCATCTCCTTGAGCAACCGCACGAATAGGAAGTGAGTGTTGCCCAGTGTCACCTGCGGTTGCGTTTTAGTGCAACCAATACCATAAGTGCATGGTGCTCCAGGCATAGATCCCGGCCATGACATCATCAATCATGATGCCAAAGCCACCAGCCACTCGTCGGTCAGCCCAGCGGATAGGCCAAGGCTTAAACACATCAAAAATACGAAAAACAATAAACCCCCACAGCGCCGCCTCCCAGGAGAAGGGAACGGCAGCCATGGTGATCCAGTAGCCGACAAACTCATCCCACACAATGCCGGAATGATCATGCACCCCTAAATCGTGTGATGTTTTATCACAGAGCCAAACGCCAATCACAAAGGCCACGAACACGATGCCCAAATACCAGCCCAAGGGCAGGTCCGCCATAATCCAGTAGAAAGGAATAGCGGCCAGCGTGCCAAAGGTGCCTGGCGCCCAGGGCACCGTTCCACTGCCTAAACCAAACGCAAAAAAATGCGTTGGGCGACGCCACACACTTGGTGGTGCACGGTTCATGGCGCCCCCTCATTAAAATGCTGCCAGCCAGTCCCCAGGTTCGGTGCAATCCCTTTTACACCCAACGTGTCGCTGCATTGGCCAATCACGGTTAAGGGCAGCCCCAGCTTGCCAAGCGCGCGCTGCGCGCTGGCAACGTTCTCAGCCGGCAGAGTAACCAATAGTTCATAATCGTCCCCCCCCGAGAGCGCAGCGTTGCAGGCAGCGTCACGGCCAAGACTACTTTCCAGCGCCTCCGCCAGCGGCAGCGATGTCATATCGAGCGTCGCCCCAACACCTGACGCCTTGCGTAGATGACCAAGGTCCGCCAGCAGCCCGTCAGAAATATCAATAGCGGCGGAGGCTAGCCCTCGAAGCGCTACACCTGCGGCCAAGCGCGGTTCAGGCAGGAGATAACGACGCAGCAAGGGGTGCTGAAGATCACGCTCGCCACGCTGCCAAAGAGCTAACCCACCCGCCCCGCCGCCCAGGGCGCCAGTCACGGCGATCATATCGCCAGGCGCTGCCCCGGCGCGGGTCAAGGCATGCCCCGTCGGCGCCTCGCCCATCACGGTAACGCCAATCGTAAGCGCACCTGAGGTAACATCGCCACCGGCCAAGGTGGTGGCTTGGCGCTGACAAAGCGTATGAAACCCCTTGGCGAACGCTTCAAGCCAGGCATGAATCGCGTGATCATTGGCAAACGTACGCTGATCAAGCGTGAGCGCCATAAAGCACCAGCGAGGGTCTGCCCCCATGGCCGCCAAATCGCTTAATGCGACGGCGAGCGAGCGATGCCCCACCGTAAAGGCGGGCGCATCCTGCGGGAAGTGAACATCAACGACAGAGGTATCAACGCTCACCGCTAGTTGATGACCCGCTTTAGGCACTAACAGGGCAGCGTCGTCGCCACCACCCAGTGCGACACCATCTGCCGGGAGTGGCGCTTGCGACGGCATCAGATAACGGCGAATCAAATCAAATTCAGCAAGCACAAAGGCCCCTTAACCACAGTACCAGACGGCGCGCCGTTACAGGCGGCGGGCGCTGACCTCGGCACTTCGCAAGCGGTTAGCCAGCTTGTCGAGAATACCATTTACGTATTTATGGCCGTCGGTTGCGCCAAAGGATTTGGCCAGTTCAACGCCTTCGTTAATCACCACGCGATACGGCACTTCCATACGGCGAGAAAGCTCATAGGCGCCCAAGCGTAGAATAGCCAGTTCGACGGCGTCCAGGTCTTCCAGACGGCGATCCAGCAACGGTGATATTTCGCGATCCAGCTCGGTCTTATAGCGTGCCGTATTGTGCAAAAGCTCATGAAAGAGTGCCTTGTCAGCAATCTCCATTACCTTAACCCAATTTTCATGATCTTCCAGATCGTCATCGGCGACCTGGCTGCGGAACTCGGCTTCAACGGCGGTGATTGATTTACCCGTCATCTGCCACTGGTAAAGACCCTGGACGGTAAGCTCACGGGCAGCATGGCGGCTCTGCTGGGCAGCAGAGGCCTTACGCTCACGGCGCTCGCTCATTGTGACTCTCCTAGCGGTAACGCACGCAGCAATGAGACCATCTCCATCGCGGCCATTGCAGCTTCCGTTCCTTTATTACCCGCTTTGGTACCCGCACGCTCAATTGCCTGCTCGATGGACTCAACGGTTAAAACGCCATTGGCAACCGGTGTATCAAACTCCAGCTGCAAATGGTTGATAGCCGTATTACAGCCGCCCGCCACGTACTCAAAGTGCGGCGTACCGCCACGAATAACCGCGCCCAGCGCAATCACTGCATCAGGTTTCATGACCTTCAGAACACGCTTCACAGCGAGCGGCAATTCCCAGGCGCCCGGCACGTGAACAAGGTGAATGTTTTCGGCGTCTACGCCATGACGCGTCAAACTATCAATCGCGCCTTCTACAAGGCTATCAACCACATGGTGATTGAACCGGCCAACCACAATAACGTAGCGACCATCGACGTCGACAAACGTGCCTTCTACTTGAGAGAGGGATTGCATCAATTTATTCCTGCTGAGAAATTGGCTCACACGTGATGTCATCAGGCCCCACAAGCTCGACCACTTCAAGGTCGAAGCCCGAGAGCGCTGAAAATTTCCACGGTGAGCTTAGTAGCCGCATCTTACCTACCCCTAGATGGCGTAGAATTTGCGAGCCAGTACCAATCGTTAAATAGTTGCCTGTGCCATCAGATTCACTGGTGCGCGGGGTGCGCACACGATCTAAAAACACATCCAACTGGTCTTTCAAATCCTGATGTGGGCGGCCGTCATCAATAAGCACCAGCACACCGGCGGAAGAACCCGCGACCTCTTCCAGGGCACGATGGGCATTCCAGCGCCCCTGATCATCTTTCGCCAAACCAAGCACGTCACGCAACGTATCGGCTAAATGAACGCGTACGGTCGTGGTCTGCTCGGGCGCGGGCTGCCCTTTCACCAGCGCCAAATGATGCGCGCCTTGAATACGATCACGAAAAACATGCAACGCCAGCTCGCCCTGGGACGTCATTACCGTTGATGTTTCAACATGGTCAACGGTTTGCTCATGAATAATACGGTAATGAATCAAGTCGGCAATGGTACCGACTTTGATACCATGCTGTAGGGCAAACGCCTCAAGCTCTGGGCGGCGCGCCATACTGCCATCATCGTTCATCACTTCACAAATGACACCGCTGGGGTCACAGCCCGCCAGCGCTGCCAAATCACAGGCCGCCTCGGTATGGCCTGCACGACGCAACACACCGCCGGGCTCAGCCATTAACGGAAAAATGTGCCCCGGCTGAACAAGGTCGGTCGGTTTGGCATAAGGCGCACAGGCCGCTTGAACCGTCCGCGCCCGGTCTGCCGCAGAAATACCCGTGGTCACGCCCTGGGTTGCTTCAATAGAGAGCGTGAACTTGGTACCAAACCCTGAGCCATTGTCGCGCACCATCAACGGCAGGTTAAGCTGCTCGCACCGTTCGCGCGTCATCGGCATACAAATCAGGCCACGGGCAAACCGCGCCATAAAGTTGATATGCTCGGCCTGCACTTTTTCGGCCGCCATGATGATATCGCCTTCATTTTCGCGACCCTCATCATCCATAAGGATGACCATCTTGCCTTGGCGGATATCGTCTACCAGTTCAGCAATAGAGGCTAAGCCCCCCGAGGAAGAATTCACCATGGAAGCTCCTAAATATGAGTTCGCAGCGTATGCGATGCCGCGCAACACTGGGGCTGCGCACTACGTAACCATCGTACCGCCAACATTGATAACAATAAGCGGGCAACCATCAAAAACCGATAGCAGCACTGAATTACAACACAACTAATTGCAATACGGATAATTGCGACACGGTTAATTGCGACACGATCAATTGCGACAGAGTACCTTGCTATCGCCGCCTGCGCTAGTCGGGCTCTGGTGAGGCAATAATACGCCAATCTCGCCCTATCGCTCGTATATCATGAATGCTTAAACGCCGCTGATCCGCCATTTGTGAAAGCCCAGGTAGCGCAAAGAGCGGTTTTGCCTCACCCCCCAATAACGTGGGTGCCACAAAAAGCTGCAACTCATCCACCAATCTGGCATCCAGCAGCGCACCAGCGAGCGTGGCACCTGTCTCCACCAGCAGCTCGTTGACCTGTTCGTTTTCAGCCAGCCAGCCAAGCAATTCGCCCAGCGGAAGACGCCCATCGCTCCCCGCCTCAAACACATGCACCTCTGCGCCAGCCGCCGTTAACTTGGCGCGTTTTTCTGGCGAGTGTGCGGGCGTGGTCATTATTAAGGTACGGCCAGGCTCACGTAAACAGGCCGCCGCTAAAGGCAGGCGCAAACGCGTATCCACAATAACGCGCAGTGGCTGACGTAACGCCACGATGTCAGCGTTCGCTACTTGCAGTTGATCAGCCCGCAGCGTCAACCGTGAATCATCCATAATGATCGAGTCAACGCCACTCAAAATAGCGCTCGAACGCGCACGTAGGCGCTGAACATGACTGCGCGCTTCAGGACCCGTTATCCACTGCGACTCACCCGACCCCATCGCCGTACGCCCATCCAAACTCATGGCCATTTTTAGACGCACAAAGGGTCGTTTACGCTGCATACGAGCGATAAAACCAGGATTTAACGCCCGTGCATCTTGCTCTAACAAGCCGATTTGCACGTCGATACCGGCCGCCTTTAGTAGCTCAATTCCTTGCCCACTGACCTGCGGATTAGGGTCGACCATGGCGACCACGACACGTGCCACCTGGGCGTTTTTAAGCGCCAACGCACATGGCCCTGTCCGCCCTGTATGAAAACAGGGCTCTAACGTGACGTAAGCCGTCGCCCCTTTGGCCTTGTCACCCGCGGCATTGAGCGCATGAACTTCCGCATGCGGCTCGCCCGCCTGCACATGAAACCCCTCCCCCACAATATGCCCGGGCTGGCCAGGCGGCTGCTGTACAATGACGCAGCCTACGCGCGGATTAGGGTCAGTGGTATAAAGCCCTTGCCTGGCTAATTGCAAGGCACGCGCCATATAGCGGTGGTCAGCGTCGCTAAACGCGGCAACGGTACTCATTACGTATCTTCCTTATCACGCTCCGATGGCAAAGAGGGCTCTTGGGAGAGACGATCAATTTCAGCGCGAAACTCGTCTATGTCCTGGAACTTACGATAGACCGAGGCAAACCGGATATACGCCACCTGATCCAGGTTGCTTAATGCCTGCATCACGGACTCACCAATATCACGCGCATTGATTTCACGATCGCCTCGGGCGCGCAGGGTTTGGCGAATACGCTCAACTGCCGCTTCAATAGCTTCAGCGCTGACCGGGCGCTTCTCTAAGGCGCGTAACATTCCGGCACGTAGCTTTACTTCATTAAAGCTTTCGCGCGAGCCATCCGACTTTACAACTCTTGGCATCAAAAACTCTGCCGTTTCATAGGTAGTAAAGCGCTCCTGGCAACTGGCACACTGTCGGCGCCGACGCACCTGATCACCCTCCGCTACCAAACGCGAATCAGTCACTCGAGTATCATTAGCACCACAAAAAGGGCAATGCATAGCGGTCAACCTGTTGTCAGTCCGTGCTGTAAGCCGCACGAGTAAGCATGTTATAACCTGTTATCACTCACTGTTTTTCAAGACTGTTCTCAAACGCGTTTTCATCCATCAATCGACCCAAACGTTATGTCTGCAGCGTTTAAGCGCGGACCATGATGCAATAACAGCAGTGTCTAGCCCGTCATTGTAACGATTTGACACACACGCTGCATTGGTTCAATACATGGGATTAATGAATCCAGAAAACACAATGCATTGTATGCGCTACCGGCATCAACATGGCCACTTTTTCGTAGCGCGGCGTCTCTGTTTCAAGTGCTATGCCCCAATTCCAACAAACACCCCTCCGAGGTGTTTGTGTATGCTTCGGTGGCAGGCTCTGATAGGTTAGCGTCACTTATTATGCTCCTTATGCAAGGATGTTGTGATGCCGCTTACCCTCCGTATGCTTAACGTCTCTTTTAAAAAACGCAATGCTTTTAAAACCTCCACAGCCCTCAGCGGCTTGCTACTGTTCGCAGGCTTCAACATCAGCCACGCTAACGCGCTGCCTGCACCGGTGCAGGCATTGGCTGACCAGGGCTGGGAAATTCACGGCCAGTTTGACGCGCCAGGTGGGCTAAGCGGGTTTGGTGCGAGCGCCCAAGGCCAGGAAATAGCCATTTATTTAACACCCGATGGTGAGCACGCGATTGTCGGCACGCTAACGGATCACCAGGGCGAGAACCTGACGGAAGCCCAGCTGGACCAGCATGTCCGCGCAGTGTTGGAAGCCGAAACATGGCAACTACTCGAAGATAGTCACTGGATACAGGATGGCAGCACCGAAGCCCCCAGGGTGATATACACCTTCACGGATGCCAACTGCCCCTACTGTCAGGCATTTTGGAAGAAAACCCGCCCGTGGGTAGAGGCAGGCGAGGTACAGTTACGCCATATCATGGTGGGCATTTTAGCGCCTGATAGCCCTGCCAAAGCCGCCACGCTGCTGGCGGCTGATGACCCAAGTGCCGCCCTCAAGCGTCATGAAGAGGGGGAAGCAATAACAGCCAGCGCACAGCCCCGTGATATTGAAGAGCAGGTGTACACGAATAACCAGCTGTTTGACGCATTAGGACTTTACGCAACGCCCACCAGCGCTTTTCAGCGTGAAGTAGCCAGCGGCGTTGTGCGCATTGATCGCATTCAAGGAATGCCGGAGGAAGCACAGCTGCTCGAACTGATGGGCAGCCCGGCGCCAGAAACACAATAACGCATTAATTTTTCTTAACAAAAATAGCTAAGATGCTGTTTTAAAAATGCCTGCACCGCAGGCATTTCGTTTATGCCCCCTTTTTGAAAAATTTAATGCGTTTTCTCTTAAACACATCGTCCATTCGGCCGATATACAAGCTTCAATCATTATTTGAAAGGCTATGACAAGAACACCATGACACGATTAACCACGAATCAAAAACTCTGGAGCATCCTGGGAATTATTTGCCTCGCCATGCTAACGCTGGTTGGCTGGCTAACCTGGGAGACTCGTCAAACCATTGAGCAGGAACGTCGTAACACTATTCAAAACGTCGTTGAAAGTCTTCACTCGCAGCTAGGGGCACTTCAAGACAAGGTAGCCAGCGGCGAACTCACTCTCGCCGAAGCGCAGCAACGCGGAATTGACAGTCTAGCAAACGCCAGCTTCGCTGAAGGGGAGTATCTGTTTGCCTTTGACGACCAACTAAAGATCGTATCACATCCAAATCGACCGCTTGGCGAGGACATGAGTGGTTACCAAGACACACAAGGCATGCATTTGTACGCCGCGTTTCTTGATGCTGCACGCTCAGGGGGTGGGCACGTTGATTACTTTTCGCGCCGAATCTCCGGTGACGAACAGTTCCCTAAAATCAGTTATTTTGCCTATATTCCCGAATGGAACTGGGCCTTTGGCGCAGGTGTGTATGTAGATGATATTAGAACTGCTTTTGTTAGCAGTATCATTCGCTCGCTGATTGCGCTGTTAATTATTGGCATTCCTGTTGCGGTGCTGATGAGCTGGGTCATTCGTGATGTTTCTCGCCGCTTGGGCGGCGACCCGCGCTACGCGGCAACGGTGGTGCGTTATATTGCGGATGGCGACCTTACCCGTAGTACCCAGCTTTCCAGCCGTGACCAAGCGAGCCTGCTTTATAATATTAACCGTATGCGGGAATCATTGGCCGAAACGATTGGCAATATTCATCACGGTGCCGACCAGGTCAACAGTGGTGTTGAGCAAATTGTGGGCGTTAACGAAGAGCTTTCAACGCGTACCGAACAGCAGGCAGCCTCCCTTGCCGAAACAGCCTCCAGCATGGAAGAGCTCACGGCCACTGTGAAACAGAATGCTGACCATGCCGAGCATGCCCGCAAACTGGCTACAAACACGGCGAATAATGCGCAGCGCGGCAGTGATGCAATGGCCACGGTAGTCAGTACCATGGCCACGATTAACGAAAGCTCGGCAGAAATGAGCAGTATCGTGAACACCATTGATGCTATCGCGTTTCAAACCAATATTTTGGCACTGAATGCCTCGGTGGAAGCGGCACGTGCAGGCGAACAGGGCCGTGGCTTTGCAGTGGTCGCCAATGAGGTACGTCAGCTTGCCAGCCGCTCAGCATCGGCCGCTCAGGAAATCAAAAAGCTGATTGAAAACTCCGGCGCTAAAGTTGCCGAAGGCAGCCAGCAAGTCCGCAATACCGGTGACATTATCAATAGCGCGGTCACCGACATCCAACAGCTCAGTACGCTGGTACAGGAGATATCCGCCGCCACCAGTGAGCAGAGCAGCGGCATTGAGCAGGTCAACCTGGCCGTGACCCAGATGGACCAGATGACCCAACAAAACGCCGGGCTGGT